>CALDPJ010000193.1 GCA_937911795.1 uncultured Flavobacteriales bacterium
CAACCAAGGCAGCAATGATCACTTCTGTTTCATCCTTATTCGACAATGCCTTCACCATTCCGCTCACGCGACCCATTTGCTCGGTGTATGCCAGAATTTGATCCAGCACGATTTCCTCATTGTATGAGAATTCGGGCCAATCCTTTTGTTGCCAATTGTTAAGCATGAGCCAAATATAATGAATAATCGGCTCAAAAATGCCGATAAAATGAGCCGATTAATTTGCCTAATCGGCTCAGGGTAATTAATGAAATTGAAATAGTACCCAACCCAAGTCGTGATATGATATGGGTCGTGTCCTCTTCCAAAATCTCGCAACTAAATATTCTAAATCAAGCGGGGGGCATTGTTTACTCTTCAACCCCCGGAACCAATGAAGCCGTTGTTCATTTAGATCATCTTGCCCGTGGATTGTATTTCGCTGAAACAATTTCCGAACATGGTGACCGGACGATGAAAAGGATTTTGGTTGTGGATTGAATGGCAGACCCTATTTTATTAATCACAAGAAATGATGTACATCTCCCCCGGTCCCGCGCGCAATGACGTAGTCAATCCCTACGCGAGAGTTTTTAAATCTGCAAAATCTTCAATACCCACTTCCCATTCCACCCATCACCTCTATCGGGTGCCAGATGGTGGGCGTCATTGCGGAAATAACCAATCGCTTTGAAGCCTTTGCAAGTACCACTTTTGAGCACGCCATATTTGGATTGGACTCAGGTGTAGGCCAGCACATGGGGTTTCTGGGACACGTTGGAATCAAATATCGAGTGGGTAAAGGGTTGGAGTAGGTTGGCTCGCGTAATGAATGATCCACACACCCATTTTCTTCCGATAAATCCGACCTTTTCCAACCTTCTCCATAACACGTCGTCAGTTAGCCAGTAGTCCCAAAACAACCGAATTGTAAGTCGACAAATTAAAAAACCAACCATGTTTAAAACCATTTCTCTCCTTTCATTTGTATTGATTTCATTCACCATTTCTGCACAGGATTATTTATGGAGTATTCGAGGAGGATGTTTCAATCCAATGGAGAATTCTCAAAAACACAATAGAGTACTGGAAATAACCAGCGACTCAGATGGAAACACTTATCTGCTGGCTCAATCCGGTTCGCTCGACATGTTTGTGGCCGAAATACCGCTTACCGGATACGCAGAAGTCAACTACACTACCGACAATCACCAGTTCAACCTGGTACTGGCCAGTTTTACCGCTGATGGTGAGCACCGCTGGACGAAGGTCATCGGAGGCAAGAAAGACACCTACGGCTACTCTCTTCAAACCGATGACCTCGGCCACGTTTACTTGTCGGGGCGCGTATATCCATTGCAACCGACTGTTCAAAACACACCGATACATTTCGACACCGATACCATTCTGCCGCAATCGTGGGAGATGGACGAATACAAAAAAATCATGTACCTGGCTCAATACGACACCGATGGTAATTTCAATTGGCTGCACATGCCCGAACCCGATACGGTATCACAGGTTAGTTTTTGGGCCAATAACAGCTACCCCTACAAGTCCGATGTAGATCATGCCACTGGCGATGTATATTGGCACTGCCTGTTGCGCGAGGGGCAATTCGACTGGGCCGAAGACAATATCATTGAAGAGGAAAGCGATTACATCCTTCGCTACAACAGCGATGGCGATGTAACCGGAAGGGTTAAACTGGACATGAGGTCGAGTGGTGCCAACACTGTTTCCAATCAGAATTACACATACTTCGAACGCGATCATGAAACCGGCAACTTCTACATCGCCGGCACACAGGTATCAACCTATGAGCCGCTCATTATTGGTGGCGACACCATTGCCGGTACTGTGTATGCCGCGGCATTCAGCCCCGATGGAGCGTTGCTCTGGCTCATTGATGGAGACAGCGGTGGCATTTATGACATAAAAATAGAAGATGGTTACATATACCTAACTGGTAGAATGGCAAGTGGAGCAGAATTCAATGGTCATGTTTTTGAACTCCCGGAACCCGTTTCTTCATCGCCCTTTATCATGAAACTCGATTATGAGGGCAATACGCAATGGGCTCACATTGCCGCGTCTGCCATCTCCTCGACCAGCGAATCCCTGACCATTCGGGGAAACGAGGTGGCCATCACCGGACGATGCGGAACCATGTACTGGCCCGGAACCAATAGCACGGACACCATTTACGTAGAGACCAATACGGGTTATGATTCTCACCTCTCACGATTCGACAAAAATACTGGTGACCTGATCGGCCTGGAAAGCTACTCTACGATCAATGACGGGAATGCTTTTAGCCAGAAAATATATGCCCACGATGATTGCGAGTATTATATTGGAGGAGGCTTCAACGATCAACTTGTCCTCGGTTCGGACACTCTGTTGCACTTTGGTAGCACCGAACAGACTTATTTCTTTGGCCGATATTCATTCGCTTCCGAACTCGAATTCACCTTCGCCCCTACCGGATCTCCAGGTAGTTTTGAATTCAACGCACAGACCGCACAAGACAGTATCATGTGGGATTTTGGCGATGGTTCTCCGCTTATTTCCGGCACCACACTCATTACTCACACATTTCCCGGACCTGGCGAATACGTTGTATGCGCCACTACATCCGGAGATTGCGAATCGGAGTACTGCGAAACGGTTTTGATAATGAGTACAGGTGTTGAAGAGCTGGCCGATCGATTGCGAGTCTATCCCAACCCGGCAATTGGTGAAATACACATAGATGGTCTGGATCAACCTGCGCAGTATTCGCTCATTTCTCCCCGCGGTGCAATAGTGAAGCAAGGCTGGGTTTCTTCGGGAAATTCGATTAACATTTCAGGTTTATCGCGTGGAATGTACGTTCTGTTGTTTACTTCAGAAGATGGGAGGCAGGCGCGTGTTAAGGTGGCTGTGCAGGCGAGATAGTGGATCTTTATTTACAAGTACTACCGGAACAGGTTCGGCAATGGATACTTGATTAAGCGAAAATAGTCATTGCGAGCCCTTGGCGACCAAACGACCTCCCGTTTCACAACCCATATTTCTTTTTCGCTTCTGCTGTCACCTGGCTGTGTGGAATTCCCTCGCCGCGGTCCAGTTGTTCCAGACCTTCGCGGATGGCCGCGGATTCTTCGGCACTCAGGTTATCCCACCAATCAGCATCTTCGTAAAAACAGAGTAGTCGAAGCGCGTTCCGAATTTGCAGCAGGTAAATCTGTTTCCGGCGAACAATTGATGGCAGATGTTGAGAAATGGCTTATGCCGATGGACTGAAAGCGAAAGCAAGACGATGAGTGCGTGTTTTAGCGACAATCACTAAACCCAAAATATGCATTGGCTTTGGCCAAATGCATATTCGATAAAGAGAATCAATCTTTTACAGTTAGCTGCGCTGCACTGAAAAGGTGATTCTCTAGATCGGGGTTTCCCCAACTAATGCAAGTAGTTCGGAGCTTTTCGCTCCTCCTATTGCATAATTTGGGTTAAATTTGAATAAAGATACTACCATGGATATCCAGGCACTAAAAGCGGAGTTGGTAAAACAGATTTTAGCCACAGAAAGTAAGGAGTTGCTCGACAGGATGTGGAACCTTCTGAAGCGCGAAGAGAAGGATTTCTGGCTCGAACTCACGGATGCACAAAAGCGGGAAATTGAAATTGGACTCAAGCAGATCGAAAATGGACAGACTGAAGATTGGGATGATCTAATGAAGCGTATGGCATGAAAATCCTCGTTTCCGAACTGGCGGCGTTTAAAATTGAAAAGCTGTTGGAATACCTGGAAAAGGAGTGGTCACGCAAAGCGCGAAATCATTTTCATAAGCAATTGAATTCTTCAATTGATGTTCTCCGACAATCACCTTTTGCATTTCCAAAAAGCGAATTTCATCCGGAAATCAGAAAGCTGGTGGTTTCCAAACATTCCACTGTATTTTACAAAGTGTCTGACGACCTCGTTTTTATCATCACCATTTTCGACAGCCGCCAAGATCCGGACCAAATGGAATCCGAAATACTGAAATACTTCTCGTAGTGGAGGGATATTGAAAACGAGGCTTTTCCTTAACGAATTAAGCCTTTGCCAATTCTGAAAATACAACGGTTTTCATTTTCGCCGGTGCCCCGCGATGATCGATTCGTAGGGTGTTTTTCTTCCGGCGTCGAGGTCTTGGATTCCGTTTTCAATTCTGGCTTGTTCTTCGGGGGTCAGCTCGTCCCAGAAATCCGATTGATCTTTCAGCTTTTCGATTTTACCCAGCAACCGCTCGTCCTGTAGTTTTAACAACCATTCAATGAGCACCAACTTTTTCGCCTGAATGTCCATTGACTGAAGATTAGAATTCAAAAATACCGCTTTTCCAGTTAAGGATTAGCACTACAGATTGCCAATGGTTAGAAAGCAATTCCCTAGAATCCAATGGACTTAGCAAATATAATTTTAACCACGGAGGCCACAAAGCAGTCACTGAGACCGCAAAGAAACCTCCGTGAACTTTGTGAAAATCTCCGTGCACTCCGTGGTCGAGCTCCACCCTAAAAATCAAACTTCAAAAACCTTTCCTCCCGCCGCAGCAATTCATCCAGCAGCGGAAACAGGTATTCGCGTTGGTTGTACTCCGGAAAGACGCGGTTCCAGCAGGTGCTGTTCATAGCCAGGTCCTCGTACCACCACAAATTCGGAAAAGACTCCAGAACATCCAGACTCCATTCAACATTTGGGCTGTAGGTCATGCCAATGGGGTTCAGCTTGTGCAGAAATTCCGTTATCATTTCTTTGGTCCACACGATTGACCAGTTGTGGCAGAGGTCATAAGTGTGGATGGTGATCGTTCCATCTTCATCTTCTTGAGGTCGCGGCCATTGCAGGAGGTGATCGTAGCGCTTGATCAATTCCAGATCCCACGGAACAGCCGAGTTCATTTCCAGGCAAGGCCAATGCCACTTGTCCAGATAACGATCCAGTAAATCCGCATTCCAATCAAGGAGCGTGTTTTGGCTCAGTCGCCTCCAATCCGGTTCAAACAGCC
>CALDPJ010000194.1 GCA_937911795.1 uncultured Flavobacteriales bacterium
ATCCTGATGGCAAAGGTTATATAGCAGAGAAAGTCGTAAAACTTCCCACGAAAAAGGTGCTGGACGGAATGCGTGCTCTCCTGGATGACTATGAAAGCAACGGCAACGAAGGTGAATACTTCAATGACTACTTTCAACGACAGGGTAAAATGTATTTTTATGGCTTATTGAAGCCTTTTGCTGACCTTACACAATTAGACCCGGCAGATTACGTGGATTGGGGACATACGGAGTCCTTTACACCGGAAATTGGAGTAGGAGAATGTGCGGGCGTGATGTATGATGTAATTGGCACCATTATTACTGATGCTGAAGAGAAGATTTTCTTTGGTCAGAAGGCCCTGGATAAGGAAAAATATGCAGATGCTATTTACCATAGTTACAGTGCGTTCATTGTTGGAGCAAAAGCCTTGTTGCTAAGCAGAGATGTGACTTGCAACACCCATATCGGGATCATCAATGATTTTCATGAGCACTTTGTACAAACAGGAGAGTTTCCAATGCCCAATGATTTTGATAATTGGGTATTGAGGATAAATAAACATGAGCCCGGAAAAGAATTTGCTGAGACGTTTTATGCGGATGCTTCGGATTTCGTGCAGAGGGTAATTGCGTTCAGAAACAATCAACTGGCAAAGAGCAATGCCCCGGATGTGCCGGTAATCACTGAGTTTTTTGTTGAGCCGGTTGCCCGTGTTCTGATTCAGTTGCCGTTCGAAAGAGGTTGCGCGATCCTTGGTGTATATCAAACCATCTTTTTCGAATTGCTGATAACGGATGAATAAATCGTTGGTGGCCAGTGAAAAGAGAATCGGATTGAGAATATCCTTACTGATATCATTCAGATGTTCCGGGTGATCGTAATAATGCTCATTTCGTGTTGCGTAATCGATATACAATTGCCGTAGAAATGCGGCTCCGATCATTCCTCCTGAAGATCCGGTGATCAGAGCAGCCTGATTAAACAGGGCGCCCCCCATCAGGCTGTCGTTGTATTGCAAAGCCCGGTAGGTCCAGAGCGCTGCACGCGATCCGCCACCACTGGTATTGATGATAACGAATTTGGGTTTCTTGCCTTTCGCGATTGAATTTTGAGAGTTTTTCAGCCTCCAGTTGTTGAGGATGTTGATGGTGTGATTGCGATCCTGCTCGTTATTGGTTCTGTCATCGCGCAACGAATCAATCACATGCGCCGAGTAGCGTGCTGGCGGAACTTCATAATTGAGTCCATAAGCGTGGTTGTCAATGCGTGCCCATTCGAAATTCGAAGTCGAATAATTGGCGATTAAAAAAACGATGATCAGCACAGTAAAAGTCCAGCTTCTGAGCCACGAAATCGAAATGCTGAGCAACATGAGAAACATCGTGAAGCTGAGCAAAACGGTAGCCATGGCCGGAATCACAAAAATTTCATTCTCTCGAAAAGAACCGATGAGCAGAAATGAGGCAATAACGACCACTTCAAAAAATGTGGCATTGATGTGGTTTTGGGCAAATACGCTCCGGATGGTTTCCTTGTGATAATGGCTGCTTTTTCTTGCCAGCGCAATCGAAAAAGGTGTTCGCAGATAGGTCTCCACGCGCCATTCCCGTTTTTGCGATCGGGTAAAATACCAGCTTTTTTTGCTGCGGATGGAGGGAGGGGGTTTGGCACGTTCCTGTTTGCGCTTAAAGAAAAGTTCTTCTTCTGTTTTTCCGGTGAGTTTAAAGATGTCCTTGTTGGTTCCGAAAAAGTAGGCCATCGACAACAGGATAAAAATACTTTGTCCGAGCAGAAATGCGGCAATATTTTCAGCGATGGTGCCGATGGACAACAACTCTTCATTGGATTGATACTGGACGCTATAGCCGATGTAGACGATGTTAAAAGCCAGTGGCAGAATAAAGTTGTTGGTGCAGAATTTCACAAATGGTCGGGAAATGGTAGCCAGAAAAGGAAAGCGAAACGCATGGAGGATGTAGGTGTAAATGTTGAAGGCCATGATAAAGCCCCCGAGCGAAAATCCGAATATCACAAAGGCCCAGAATCCGCTGGTGCCAAGATATTCAGGATATAACATCAGGTTGGGGACGCCGAATTTAACCGACACTTTTTTCATGGCGATTCCGAAGAGAATCAACCAGAAAATCAACAGCAGATGGTTCTTTTTAAACTGGAGCCAAAGCAGTTGAAACGGGAAGAAATAGATAGTTCTTGCCAGCCGGTTGCGGTATGTAATTCGGGCGCTCATTTTAATTTTCAGTGCGCTAAATGTAAGCAATGCACCAATGTATTTCTACGGCGCTGGCGAAGAGTAGTTCGCAAATGAAATGGTCATAAAATTATGATCTGCACCCGGTAATAACCGGTGGGAGATGGGGCATTCTTTTTCTCTACACCACTCCCGCTTTCACAAAAATCTCCTGCAGATCTTTCTCTATCGGAAAAGGCTTCAGCGGCGGAACATTTGCTCCTCCGGGATTTCCCTCCGGAACTTTTCCGACAAATGATTTTACGCCACCGACAACCAGTCGAGGAATCTGACCAAAGATTTCTTTTGCGTTTTTAATCCGAAATCCAAAAAGCAACATTTTCCAGTGCACCAGCGAATGCGCAAACGGATATCGCTGACCAATGATGTGCGCCCGCTCAAGATGATGCCACGCGGGTTGAAGGCTGCCTTCATTCAATTGTGTGCGGTAGTGGCGGAGCTCTTCCTTAAAATAAGGCTTCAGTCCAGCCGGAAGAAAAAGGTAAAATTTCATTGGTAAAAGCTTTAATCTTTCCAGTTGCAAGATGCACATTTTCTAACACCAATCTGCTTTCTGACGCGCAGCAATACGCACCAATTTCCAATAAATTTGCTCTATTTTCGTGAATGCACGAATCACCGCGAAGTGCATATAGTTTGAAAATGATGAAAGAACTTGAAATATACTCCGCACAAACAATAAGCCCGCTCCTCAACGACCGCGTCGGAGAAGAAATATTGGGCAACCGGTTGCATTTTATAGACGCTGGAGGCGATCTGAAGGAAAACCTCGCCCGCGTACAGGCGGATTATGTTTTATTCGGCATTCCGGAGGATATCGGTGTGCGCGCCAATTACGGTCGGCCCGGCGCTTCGCAGGCCTGGAATGCTGCCATGAAACGCTTTCTCAATGTGCAGATAAATCCTGACAACGATATGGCGGAAGTGATTTTACTCGGTCATCTCGATTTTAGCGAACTTGAAAATGAAATTCAAAAAACCGGAATTCGCCATCCTTCAGAATTAGGTCCTTATGTAGAGCGGATAGATGCAGTAGTGGCTCAACTTGTTGAAATAATTGTCGGAGCAGGAAAGATTCCCATCGCTG
>CALDPJ010000195.1 GCA_937911795.1 uncultured Flavobacteriales bacterium
GCTGCGTCGTCGCTGAAGTCCAGTCATTGTGACCGAGTACTCACGGTCACGATGACTGGACTTCAGCCCGCTCTCCGCGCTGATGCCCGCACCACTAAGTACTACTAACTTTTGTTTGCCCATAAATTAACTGTATGGGTAACAAATATAATAATAACTAGTTGCCGAACTTGAGGTATAATGGAATAGTAGCTACCAGGCCAGAGAAAAATAGTGCAATTTTTCTGCGGCGCTTTTCATTTTTTAGTGAATTAGCGTGTTTTTGAATCTTCTTTTGCCGTTCAGATTTCATAGCGGTTGTTTTTTTGTTTTGAATATACAAATATGCACCTCTGGGCAAAAAATCTGCTAATTATACAGTTCAATTAACTAATGCTTAACCGTACAATAACAGGTGCTAAACAAGTTGTAATTTCTCTTTCAGGTTGTGCAGCATAGCCTCACTCATTTTCTTCACGTCATAGGCGTGTTTCCACCCCCAGTCGGCCCTTGCGGCGCTGTCATCTATACTCTGTGGCCAGCCATTGGCTATCTGCTGGCGAAAATCCGGCCCACTGTCTATCGTTAAATGATAACCGTTGTCGAGCTCCACATAAACAGAAGTCCGGAGGCGATTATCGCGCTCATCGGCCGAGGTACAAACCGGACATTGACAACCGATGACGGGTATTCCCTGTGATGTTCCGGTACCTGTAAAAATTACTTTCACTGAATCGGTTTCTGTGGCGAATTGCGTGGATTTCAAATTTAGAGCTAAAATATTTGATATTGAATTTAAGCCCTTAACTTTGTTTCAAAGCAAAGCAACACTAAGTGGAGAGAGTCATTCTATCGCCGAAACAAAAGGCATTGCGAATAAATCTGGATCCGGACATCTACGGCATTTTTGCCGAGATCGGAGCAGGTCAGGAAGTCGTGCGACATTTTTTCAGAGCCGGCGGTGCCTCCGGAACAATCGCCAAAACGATGTCGGCCTACGACAAGGACTTCAGCGATGCGATTTACGGACGCGAACAAAAAGGCCGGTATGTCTGCGAACCCCGTTTGCGCACGATGCTCGAACACGAATACAACCTGATTCTGGAAAGGCTCGATCGCGATCAGCATACCACCAGCAGGTTTTTTGCCTACGCCAACACCATGGCCACCATCGATTTTCAAAAGAAGCAACAGGGTCATGGCTGGATGGGTCTCAAATTTCAGGTGGCCGCCGACCGCGAACCCAATACGGTTGTGATTCATGTGAGGCTGCATGAAAACGACACCGGTCTTCAGCAGGAAACCATCGGGATTCTGGGAGTAAACCTGCTCTACGCCTGCTACTTCTACCACAACAACAGCAAAGAATTATTAAAATCACTGTACGATAACCTCACCCGCGATCAGGTAGAGATTGATATGGTGCAGATGGACGGGCCCGATTTTGCCAATGTCGACAACCGCATTCTCAGTCTTCAGCTCGTAAAAAACGGAATGACCGACGCGGTAATTTTCAACCCGGATCGCACGAATATGCAGGCGGCAGATGTGCTCTACAAGAAAAATATCCTCACGATTCGCGGTAGCTTCCGTCCGGTGACGAAAGTGAATTTCGATATGATCCTCAAGGGTCACAATAAGTTCATCACCGAGCAACGGGTCGAGAAAGAGAAATTGCAGGTATTGTTTGAGATTACGCTGAACAACCTGACCGCAGACGGCGAAATTGACGAACAGGATTTCATCGATCGCGCAGATATTTTATGTACGCTGGGCCAGACCGTTCTGATCAGCAACTATCAGGAATACTACAAGCTGGTAGATTATTTCTCGAACCACACCAAAAGCCGCATGGGCCTGATTATGGGAGTGGACAACATGATTGCGCTGTTCAACGAGAAATATTACCGTCATTTAAAAGGAGGAATTCTCGAAGCCTTTGGAATTTTATTCACCCGCGACCTGAAGATTTATCTCTATCCGCGCCGCGAGACGATGTCATCGGAACTGATCACGAGCAAGAATTTCCCGATCCATCCGCGCCTCAAGCCGCTCTACGATTATCTCGTATTCAATGGTCGGATTGTAGATATTGAAGACTACGATGAAAACGTTCTTCATATTTCTTCCCGGGATGTCATTAAAATGATTCAGGAAGGAAAACCGGGTTGGGAAAAGATGGTTCCGGATTTCGTGGATACCATCATCAAAGGAAACCACCTGTTTGGCTACGATCCCAAAAACAACAAAGCCAGCAGCAACGGTAAATCCTCCAACGGCAAAGATCTGCCGGAAGCGGAAGAAAGCGTTACGGAAAATTCAAAAAAATCTTAAGCCACCGGAACCGGGCACAACTGCTTTACTTTTTCTGCCGCGTAGTCGATTTCTGCTTCGGTATTGAGTCGGCTCAGGCTAAACCGCACACTCGTATTTTTCATTTGACCATATACGGCTTGCAAAACATGCGATCCGGTTGTTGCACCACTGTTACAGGCACTACCCCCGGAAACCGCAACACCTTCAATATCCAGCATAAACAGAAACATTTCGGCATTGCTGCAATCCGGAAAACGCGCATTTAGAACCGTATACAGCGCGCGCTCCTGGCAACCGTTAAATTCAATTCCCGGCACCGATTCGGCCAGTTTGGTTTTGAGTCGCTGTTTCAGTGATTCAATGTGCCGGCGGTGCTCATCCATGTGGTCCCAGGCAATTTCCATGGCTTTTCCCAGCCCGATAATTCCGTAGAGATTTTCGGTGCCTCCGCGGTGATTGCGCTCCTGCCCTCCTCCGACAATCATCGATTTAACGTTGTTGGCATTTCGTGCATACAGGAATCCGACTCCTTTCGGGCCGTGAAATTTATGCGCCGATGCAGTTATGAAATCAATCGGAAGCTCCTGCAGATCGAATGCATAGTGTGCCATGGTCTGCACTGTATCGGAATGAAAAATAGCTTTGTACTGACGGCAGATGCGACCTACCCGTTCGATGTCCATCAGATTGCCGATCTCGTTGTTGGCGTGCATGAGCGATACAAAACAACGCTCTTTGGAATTGAGCAACAACGATTCGAGATGATCGAAATCTACATGTCCGTTGGTATCGAGATTCACATAAGACACGGTGATCATGTTCATTTCTACATACCGCTCCAGTGTGCTGAGAACAGCTTTGTGCTCTGCCCTCGAGCTGATAAAATGTTTGATTCCGGCGTCGAAAATGCCGCAATGGATGGCAAGATTGTCTGCTTCGGTTCCACCTGAAGTAAAAATAATTTCTCCGGGACTGCAATTCAGACGGCGGGCGATGGACCTTCTGACGGTTTCTATTCCCGCCCGTGCCCGGCGACCATACTGATGTGAGGACGAAGGATTACCGAATTCATTTTCGAGATACGGCAGCATTTCATCCAGTACTTCCCGTGCGAGAGGAGTAGTTGCAGCGTTGTCCAGGTATACCTTCATGTCTTTAACGTTCAGTTGCAATGGCTCAAAATTACCCAATATTCTGCTGAATTCCGGCGATAATTTCTTCGGCCAGTTGCGTTGCTATTTCCGGTGTGCGGCCTTCGCTGTATATCCGGATGATGGGTTCGGTGTTCGATTTTCGCAAATGCACCCAGCCATCTTCAAAATCAATTTTCACTCCATCTACGTCGGAAGGATTGTGTTGACGAAATCGGTCGAAAGTGTCTTTCAGAATGTCATCCACGTTCATTTCGGCACCGATTTCCATTTTATTCTTCGACATAAAATACTGAGGATATTCTGCCTTCAAGACCTTTGCCGATTTCCCACTGCGGGCCATATGGCTCAGAAAAAGTGCCACTCCTACCAATGCATCTCGTCCGTAGTGCAATTCAGGATAAATCACTCCTCCGTTGCCTTCTCCGCCGATGACAGCGTTGGTGGATTTCATTTCCGTTACCACATTTACTTCTCCCACAGCCGAAGCGGTATATTTTCCTCCGTGTTTTTCGGTGACATCCCGCAGTGCGCGCGACGAGGACATATTGGAAACCGTATTCCCAGGAGTGCGGGAAAGCACATAATCTGCAACGGCTACGATGGTATATTCTTCGCCAAACATGCTGCCATCCTCACAAATCAAGGCAAGCCGGTCGACATCCGGATCGACTACAATTCCGAGATCTGCATTTTTTTCCTGAACCAGTTTCGAAATTTCTGTGAGGTGCTCAGGAAGCGGCTCGGGGTTGTGCGGAAAATCCCCGGTGGGATCGCAGTACATCGGATAAATGGTTTTAACCCCCAATCGTTCCAGCAATGGAATCAGTGCCAACCCACCCGTACTGTTGACGGCATCAATGGCCACCGATAAATCTGCTTTTGCAATGGCAGCAGCATCTACCAATGGCAGGTTCAAAATGGCATTGATGTGTTGCTCTATGGCATCTTCCACCCTGCGGTAGTTCCCAAGGCGGTTAACTTCTGCGAAGTTGATCTCCGAACGATCGGCGATTTGGAGTACGTCGTTTCCTTCGGATCCTGAAATGAACTCCCCTTTCTCGTTCAGTAATTTCAGCGCATTCCACTGTTCGGGGTTGTGACTTGCCGTGAGAATAATTCCGCCCTGTGCGTTCTCGAATTCCACCATCATCTCAACCGTTGGAGTTGTTGATAACCCACAATCGACGACATGAATTCCCAATCCCTGAAGGGTGGCACCAACAAGATTCGAAAGCATTTCGCCACTTTTACGGGCGTCGCGTCCGACAATCATCGTTACCTCTTTGCCTTCGTGGCGGTTACGCACCCATTGCCCGAAAGCCGCAGAGAAACGAACAATATCCACGGGTGTAAGGTTTTCTCCTTCTCTTCCACCGATGGTACCGCGGATTCCGGAAATTGATTTTATCAATGTCATACCTTCAGAATTTAGGGCAAAGGTATCTTTTGAACACGAAATTTCACACCCGCGTAGGAGCAGGAGTTATTCAGGGTCTTTTTGTGGAAAATATTACGCAATTCGCTTAAAACGCCTTATTTGATTGTATACTTTTGTTAAATGGGCTCAATACAGTTTAGACTATGACAGGATTCTCTGAAGAGTACACGGATCAGGACATACTGAACCGGGTAAAAAAATTCAACCGCGTTGTACAGAGTGGAAGCACATGTTATTTTGATGTGTGTGAACTGGAGGGCGTTGTTGATTATTTCATGAGTCGGGGGGAAACCGGAAAAGCTAAGATCGCGATAGAAATGGGTATGCAACTGCATCCATCTTCGCTCGAGATGAAAATGTGCGCTGCGGCAATTCTCGCAGAAAACGGCGAATTAAAACGTGCTTTGAATTTACTCGAAGCCGTAGAAGCTGTTGAATACAGCAACCATGATGTATATTTACTGAAAGCCAGTATACATGCGCAGTTGAAAGAGCACGGCAAATCGATTGAAAATTTTCGCAGGGCCATTTCGCTCAATTCCGATCACCAGGATCAGATTTTGCTGGACATTGCCTATGAACAGGAAAATCAGGAAGAATTTGAAGCAGCGATTCAAACGCTGCACCGGGTGTTGGAGATTAATCCCGAAAACGATCAGGCGCTGCACGAAATAAGTTTCTGTTATGAAATGCTCGATCTGAACGAAGAACTGATTCAGTTCTTTACCAGCTTTCTGGATGACCACCCTTACTCCTACTGTGCATGGTATAATCTGGGCAATATCTACTTCAAAACCGAAGCATTCGAAAAGAGTATTTCGGCGTTTGATTTTAGTATTGCCATTGAAGACGATTTTACACCGGCCTTGTTTAACAAAGCCACGGCGCTTATTCAGCTTCATAAATACCACGAAGCCATCGCTGAATTTGAGTCTTTAATGACCGTTGAAGGCGTACAGGCGAGTATTTTGTGCTACATCGGCGAATGCTATGAAAAGCTCGAAGATCATGGAACGTCCAGATTGCACTATCAGCATGCGCTGGAGCTGGACCCACGATGTGCTGAAGCACATATCGGAATGGCCGTTTTACTCGAGCTCGAAGGAAGTCATGAGGAAAGTATTGCGCATTATCAGAAAGCACTCAACATCGACAACGACTGCGTTACCTACTGGCATTTGTTCGCGCTTGCCGCTGAAAAAACCGGTGACGAAGAAACAGCCGATCACGCATTTCAAAAGGCGTTGAAACTCGACGAACATGTTCCGCAGGTGTGGGAAGATTATGCAACCTTTCTGGCTGCTCAGGGCAAAACCGAAAAGGCCATTGAATTGCTTTCTGCCGGATATCGCAGCAACGATCAGGCATCGGAACTTCTATACCGCATGGCTTATTACAACTGTCAGATAAATTATCCGGTTGATGCCGAAGATCTGCTACACCTTGCCGTTCAACAAGATCCGAAAGGACTTCCGCGGTTTTTAAGCGAATGTCCCGAAGCAAAAGATAACCCTATGATGCTTGACTTCATAAAGTCTGGTAACTTTGACGAATGAATTTTACTTTACCTTATATCCCCGAACGTACGACTTCTCCGCGCAACAATGGCCTGACCATGATGATGGACAAAGGACTGAGCCTCAGAGAAGCAGAAAATTTTGTCAGCTCTTCCGCAACCTATTGTGACCTTGTGAAATTTGGTTTCGGAAGTTCGATGATCACCAGCGACCTGAAGAAGAAAATTGCCCTTTATCAGGAAGCCGGCATGAAAGTTTATCTCGGCGGAACCCTTTTCGAAGCCTTTGTTGCCCGCGATATGTTTGACGAATACCGTCAACTGCTCAAAGATCTGAACCTGAAGTGCGCCGAAGTTTCGGATGGTTCCATTTACATTTCGCATAAAGACAAGTGTAAATACATCAGCAAGCTGGCCGAAGATGTCACCGTACTTTCAGAAGTGGGCTCCAAAGAAGAAGGAATTCTTATCAGCCCGGCAAAATGGGTTCGGATGATGGCGAACGAACTTAAGGCAGGATCATGGAAAGTAATTGCCGAAGCCCGCGAAAGTGGAAATGTTGGTAT
Organism: uncultured Flavobacteriales bacterium; assembly: GCA_937911795.1. Lineage (GTDB taxonomy): Bacteria > Bacteroidota > Bacteroidia > Flavobacteriales_D > SKUL01 > SKUL01. Next base: position 6,970 of record CALDPJ010000195.1, read on the forward strand.
ATACCGCCCCAACGGAACAGCACACTCTATGCTCGTCAATAAGAT
>CALDPJ010000196.1 GCA_937911795.1 uncultured Flavobacteriales bacterium
GGTATCACTCATTTCTTCCCGTGCGTGCTGCTCAAGAAAATGGCAATCGAAGATGCAATCAACGAGTTTGCCCAAATACCTCAGGTGCAGCAAGGATTTTTCTTCAGGCGGCGGCTGGTCTGAAAACAATTGTTACCATTCCCGGACTTGACCAGTTCAATTCCGATACTATTGCCATCAATAAAGCAGAACTTGTTATTCCTTTTCAATCATCAGAGATTTATACTCCACCGTCACGCATATTGGCGATTGTCAGAAATCCTGATGGTAATGCCTTTTTACTACCGGATTTTCTTGAAGGTAGCGCTCATTTTGGAGGATACATGAATCCTGCACAACATGAGTACCGGCTGAATATTTCACGTTGGGTGCAACAGGTACTTCGCGGTACCCGCGAAAATGGGCAATTAGAAGTTGTTTCAGAATGGGCGAGTTCAACTGCCAACCGCGTTGTGCTGAATGGTCCTGAACATCCGGACAATCAGATGCGACTGATACTGTACTACACCAAATACTAACTTCAATGTGCGGAATTGTTGGTTATATTGGAGATAAGGATGCTGCTCCAATTCTGTTAAAAGGCCTCAAACGATTGGAATATCGGGGCTACGATAGCGCCGGAATGGCCATTCACGACGGCACCAGAATTAATCTGGTAAAATGTAAGGGCAAGGTGTCTAATCTTGAGGCTTTGCTCAAAGAACTTTCAACTCCGGGAAATATCGGAATCGGACACACTCGCTGGGCAACCCATGGTCAACCAAATGACGAGAACGCCCATCCGCACGCGACCGATAACAATGATCTGGTAATCATTCACAATGGGATCATTGAAAACTTCGACACCCTGAAAAAAGGATTGATTCATCGCGGTCATCATTTCAGTAGTGATACAGACACCGAAGTCCTGATTCATCTGGTGGACGACATCCGCCGAAACGAAGCAGGAATCAGCCTGTTCGAAGCGGTTCGGAAAGCCTTGAATGAAGTAATCGGTGCCTATGCAATTGTGATCATGTCACAAGAGAATCCCGATCAATTAATCGCTGCTAAAAAGGGTAGTCCGCTGGTAATTGGAATCGGACTCAACAATGAATACTTCATTGCTTCGGATGCTACGCCGATTATTGAGCATACCAAGAACGTGGTTTACCTCGAAGATGAAGAAATAGCCGTCATCGACCGCCATTCCGGATTTACCTTACGCAACATCAAGAACCAGGAGAAAACACCTTACATCCACGAGCTTGAGATGCAACTTGAAACGCTGGAAAAAGGTGGATACGAGCATTTTATGCTCAAAGAAATTCATGAGCAGCCCAAATCTGTGCGTGACAGTATGCGGGGGCGACTCAATGTAAATAAAGGGATTGTTGCCTTGGGTGGCATCAGGGAATACGAACAAAAACTGATCAATGCCAGGCGTATTATTATTGTTGCCTGCGGAACCTCGTGGCATGCCGGATTGCTGGGTGAATATCTGTTTGAAGATCTGGCTCGCATACCGGTTGAGGTTGAATATGCTTCGGAATTCAGGTACCGAAATCCGATTATTTCGGAAGACGATGTGGTGATTGCTATTTCGCAATCCGGAGAAACTGCCGATACATTGGCGGCCATAGAAATCGCTACCCAGAAAGGTGCTACCATCATCGGAATCTGTAACGTAATTGGTTCATCCATTCCACGGGCCACACACGCCGGCTCGTACACACACGCCGGACCTGAAATCGGAGTCGCCTCGACAAAAGCGTTTACTGCTCAGGTAACGGTGCTGACCTTAATGGCTTTATCCATAGCACAGGGCAAAGGAACCATTGCAAATTCACGTTTTCAGCGATTGCTCGTTGAGCTCGACTCGGTTCCGGAGAAAATTGAAAGGGTACTGCAACTGGACGATCAGATAAAATACATTGCAGACATTTATAAAGATGTTACCAATGCGCTTTATCTGGGTCGCGGAATCAATTTTCCGGTGGCGCTCGAGGGTGCTCTTAAGTTGAAAGAGATCTCCTACATCCACGCAGAAGGTTATCCTGCGGCAGAAATGAAACACGGCCCCATCGCATTGATCGACGAGAATATGCCGGTGATTGTAATTGCTACCCAGGGTGCTTCCTACGATAAAATTGTATCCAATATTCAGGAGGTAAAAGCGCGAAAAGGGAAAGTTATTGCCATTGTTACGGAAGGAGACCAGCAGGTAAAAGAATTGGCAGATCACACCATTGAAATTCCGAATATAGATGATGTTCTGATGGGGCTCATTTCTGTAATTCCGCTGCAGTTGCTTTCCTATCACGTGGCTGTCATGCGCGGTTGCAATGTTGATCAGCCGAGAAATCTTGCCAAATCCGTTACGGTAGAATAGCAACCGGATTCCGCAGCGATTGCTGCGCCTCCTGAATCACATTGTCATCGCTGGAAACAATTGGATAATATGCTTCATTTCCCCAGATGTTTCTTCCAATCAGTGCTTTTAATCGTAAAGAAATGAATGATTCAGAAGTAGCAATTTCGCTATTATTGATTTCGAGCCCTTGCTTCTGAGCGTAATCGTATAATTTATTCAACAATGATCGGGTGACTTGAAATTCCGAAATGAAGGAACGCATGTTGTTCGTCTTCATTAGGTAATCGCGATGTTCGTCCGCATAATCAAAGGCAAAATCATTGAGAATTCCCTGGTAAGAGAGTTGAGTCAGATAGTTGGATCCACCGGTGGTGTCCAGCGGCACAAACTTGTCTGGCACAATGCCTCCTCCTCCATATACAATACGACCACCTTTAGTATGGTAAATCAGCGAATCTGGGTGTGTGATTTTGGTTGAATCATAGACTTCACCGGATTCAAATCTTTCGAGGTATTCTCCGGCATAGTCAATTCCCTCACCATATGGCCTTTGTATGCTTCTGCCCGAAGGAGTATAATATCTTGCTACGGTGAGCCGGATGGCGGAACTGTCGGGGAATTCATAATGCTCTTGTACGAGTCCCTTTCCGAACGATCTGCGGCCGATGACCAGACCACGGTCATTGTCCTGAACAGCACCCGCCAGAATTTCACTAGCCGAAGCCGATCCCTGATCGATCAGCAGTACAAGCGGCATATCCTTCAGTTTTCCGTTTCTCGACGTATGGTACGTTTTCCTGGGTTGTGCTTTGCCTTCGGTATACACAATCAATTTGTCTTTCGGTAGCAATTCTTCACAAATGGCAATGGCCGTATTCAGGTATCCGCCACCGTTTCCACGCAAATCTATGATCAGTTTTTTCATTCCCTGATCCAGCATTTCGTTTACTCCGGCCATAAACTCATCGTGCGTGGTTTTAGCAAACCGGGTTACTTTGATATATCCGGTTTCCTCATCCAGCAAATAGGACACGGCAACACTGTAAATGGGTATTTTACCACGGGTGATGGTAAAATCCAACAGGTTGTCATGACCCCGGCGTTTTATCTGAACCGAAACGTCTGTTCCACGTTCTCCGCGAAGCATTTCTATTACATTGTTGTTTGAAATTCCTATTCCGGCAATAATTTCACCTTCAACGCTTACAATGCGGTCACCGGACATTATTCCCAATGCTTCAGACGGACCGCCTTCAAGCGGAGTTACTACAAAAACGGTATCATTCTGAATGGTGAACTCTACTCCGATTCCATCAAAATTACCTTCCAGCGGTTCGGTATACTGACGAAGTTCTGCTGAGGTAATGTAATAAGAGTGAGGATCGAGGTGTTGTAACAGATCCTGAATGCTTTTGTCGATCAGATCTTCCTTTTTTACGGTGTCAACATACTGGTGTTCTATGAAATTAATGATCTGAGATATTTTGTCGGTACCCGATCTGGCAGGTCGATGGAATATCTGGTTTTCCGGATTTACGGAAGTGAGATCAATCCCGATGTAAATTCCTGCGGCTAATGCCAGTGACAATACAAATGGAAGAACTATCCAGATTTTTTTCATGCTTCTATTTATGGATGTTGGATCTGCACTACCTCAACACCGGCCTGTTCCAGAAAGTTTAATCCGGTTTCGTCTTTGTACCGATCAATATAAACCAGCCGACGTATTCCGATCTGGTGCACGAGTTTACAACATTCTTTGCATGGGGATAACGTCAGATACAGCGTTGCATTGCCGGCGTTGTTGGTAGAACGCGCAACTTTCGTAATGGCGTTTGCTTCGGCGTGCAACACGTACCATTTGGTATCACCATTTTCATCTTCGCAATTGTTCTCAAACCCGGATGGAGTGCCATTGTAGCCATCAGAAATGATCATTCCTTCGCGAACAATTAGTGCTCCGACTTTTTTTCTGTTGCAGTGCGACAACTGAGCCCACTGAGCCGCCATTTTTAAATATGCGCGATCGTAACGCTCCTGTTTAACGGGGTCGTCGTACTTCACAAAACCCTCTTTCATATATCTGTTTTATCTGTGGTAAAAGGAGTGCTCACAAAGGAACAAAAAAAAAGGCACCGGTTTCCGGGGCCAGGGGAGAGGAAAATTCCGTTTGGAGCGCGGCTCTTGCCCGAGACGCAATAAATAGTTTGAGTTTGAGTGTGAGGATGGAGGGAAAATCAGTTTGAAGCAGCGCGCCTCTTGCCCGAGGCTCTTGCTCCAGGAAGAATCAGGAACCATTGCTTACAACTGCTAAGAGTTGATCAAAAGCACTTTTACAAGTAATAAATAGTTTGAGTTTGAGTGTGAGGATGGAGGGAAAATCAGTTTGAAGCAGC
>CALDPJ010000197.1 GCA_937911795.1 uncultured Flavobacteriales bacterium
AACATTCCCTGCAATAATATTTAAATCTGGATACGTTTCTCTAACTTTTCGTACTTGCTCTAGAACACCTACGGAATGACCATGAGCTGTATCAATCACCAGCGCATCCACTCCTGCTTTAATCAATGCCGTCGCTCTTTCGAAAGTTTCGGCAGCTACTCCAACAGCACCGGCAACCCGAAGGCGACCAAAACTATCTTTTGCCGAATTAGGATGTTCTTTGAGTTTAATTATATCCCGATAGGTGATAAGCCCTACCAGGTGATAAGATTCATCAACAACCGGTAACTTTTCAATTTTATATTCCTGAAGGATATCTTCGGCGCGGGCAAGGTTAACTCCTTCGGAAGCTGTTACAAGATTTTCTTTGGTCATCACCTCACGCACCGACTTGTGCACATCCTTCTCGAAACGAAGATCGCGATTGGTTACGATGCCCTTCAATACATTTTCCGCATCGATTACCGGAATTCCACCGATTCGGTTCTCAGACATTATTTTTAATGCGTCACCCACTACGGCCTCCTCACGGAGCGTAATCGGGTCCAGGATCATTCCACTTTCGGAGCGTTTTACTTTCCGGACTTCCAGCGCCTGCCGCTCGATGCTCATGTTCTTATGAACAACACCTATACCGCCCTGCTGTGCCATCGCAATAGCGAGATTGGATTCCGTAACGGTATCCATCGCAGCAGAGACGATCGGAGATTTTAGTTGTATGTTTCTCGAAAACCGGGTTATGGTTTGTACCTCGCGTGGATGTACTTCAGAATAAGCCGGAACGAGCAGAACGTCATCGTATGTGAGGCCTTCTCCCAGTATTTTTGATGATGAATTGGTCATGCCGATGGGGATTGAAATTACGTTGCCTGTAAATTCACGCAAAAGTAACAAAAGTAGCCGGGGTTGCGTGCATCAATTGTTGGCATTTAGAAGCATGACAGAACCGGTTTCTTCTATAGTCTGTCCGTTTCCTGCCCGAAATGTGATGACGTAAATATAGATTCCTTCCTGCGCTACCGATCCCTTATAACTTCCATCCCACCCGACTTTAATATCGTTAGAGTTGAACATCTCTTTTCCCCAACGACTGAAAATCTGCATTTGATAGCGATCAAAATCGAGATAACCGGCCACGGGCATAAAAATATCGTTATGACCTCCAACCATAAAGGCATTGGGTATCCACAATAAGGGTTTTTGCACTGCGCAGGAAATATTGGATCGAACGGTATCCGCACGTCCAAATTCATTGAAATTTTCGTGGGCTTCAATGTAGTAACAGAATTCGCCATGGGTATCGATCAGATCGAAAACATCGTCTTCGTAATAGGTGCCGGAAACAGTAGTCAGTGGTTCAAATTCTCCATCGCGACCCAGCGCCCGGAAAATCTGATATTCGGAAACTCCGCCGTTCCAGGAGCTGTATTGATTCCACTGCAACATGCTCAAATAATCCTGTTCGGCATCACTCTCGGGGTCCCCACTGTTCTCGGTTGCCCGCAGAAGAATATTTCCGGACACGTTGCTGTAACTGTGAAAATTCTGGCAAAAATCAAACGCAGCAATGCGGTACTGATATTTCCGATCCTGGGTAAAAACATCTATATCCAGATAGCTGTATAATCCATCACTTCCCGGTAATATGATTCCGAGCTCCTGAAAAGAATTGTCGGTTTCACTTTTTCGCTCCAGCCGGTAATCCATTTCAAAAGCATTGTTATCGGGAAGCATGTTCACTTCAATCAGGTTATCAGCAATAACATCCACCCGGTTCAGGTAAACATATTCCGGTGTCTGAGGATAGGTAATTTCCATGCAAACGGTATTGGTAGATGATGGGCGTTGATCCCCGTTGGAATATGCAATGATGCGAAAGCAATATTCAGAAAACGGATTAACCGGCACCATTAATTCTCTGTTTCCGGGGCTGTTTGTCTGAATGATTTCATACGCCCCGCCGTTCTCTGAAGCCTGAACTTCGTACATCAATACTCCTTCTTCCCACCCGATGTAAGGCGTCCAGGTCATATCTACTTCCTTGTCGCATTCGCGGAGTTGCGTTTCGAGATACATCGTTTCGTGCGCAGTGTTGAAAGATTCATCGTTTCCGCAGGAGTCGTATGCAATGACGAGATAGCGTTGGGGAGAAGTAGGAGCACCAGAGTCCATAAACTCTGCAATGGCAGGATCTTCAATGTGTCCAACATTGATGTATAAATCCGGGTCAGTATTATCCTGAACGAAATATCCATCTGTATCTTCTTCGGGACTTGGATTCCAATAGATGATTACGTTTCCGGTAATAGTATCCACGGTTACTGTTTCGATTTCGGGAGGCCTCGGACCTGTGGCATCGGTGAGCAAATCTCCATCGATACTGGACACTGAGCTACATCCTGAACTGTCGGCAAGCTGCACCCTGAAATTGATATTTTGGGGAGGATCGTAGCACAATCCCTGAATAGTGTCTACATAAAACTCTTCACCAAATGGTTTGGTTCCTACGAATATCCAGTCACCGGGAGCATTCTCGCGATAAATTTCGTAAAGTGCTGTGGAAGTAGCTGCAGGGATCGAATCAAAAACCGGATTCCAGGAAAGAAACGCAAAAGCATTGGCACCACCAGCCGTTACATCCAGCAACATGGTGTGAATTGGTGGAGAGCTTTCAGAAACTATTTCACCATCCGCTCCGGATTTTATCTGAAGAAAATAAGTGCGCGAAAATGTATTGGCATCAGCGCCGAGGTGAGTAAAAGTAGTTGTTGCGTAATTTGTATTCTCGTCTATTAAAACCGGGGCACCAGCATCCAACACATAGAGCACATAGCTGAAAAATTCGCCATCCGGATCATCGGGTGCTTGCCAGGAGACGACAACATCGCCATTGGACAACACTTCCGCACAAAGCGGTTGGGGCGTCTCAATTGCACTTGCACCGATGGTCCACAAAAAAAGAAAAGACAGCGACGCGAAAATCCGACGGGCGCGGAAACTCCGATTCAACAACACAAATTTGCTTGTTTTAGCATTCAAAACGGATGGCTTCTCTTATTATTATTGACGTCGTATTGTATAATGGTTGCAGCATTTACACAAAGTTAAAACGAGTGTTTGAACTGGCTTCCTGTTGAGCCGCTTTATATTCGGTTATTATTTGCTGCACTATTTCAGCAGCTGGTAAAATTTCATCGATCAGTCCTGAAATCTGGCCAATTTCAAGTTCACCTTCCACAAGATCACCTTCGAACATTCCCTTTTTCGCACGGCCACGTCCCAGCAACTGAATTAATTCATCTTTACCTGCCCCCTGAAGATAAGCTTCCTGAATCTGTTGATAAAATTCATTTTTGATGAGCCGGACGGGTGCGAGTTCCTTTAGGGTCAACTGGGTTTCGCCTTCTCCTACCCGCGTCACCAGTTCTTTAAAATTTGCATGACCGGAAGATTCGACCGAAGCAACGAATCGTGTTCCGATCTGAACACCATCGGCCCCCAGAACCATCGCCGCGAGCATTGCCCTGCCGGTAGCAATACCTCCGGCTGCAATCAACGGACAAGATACAGCTTCGCGAACCATCGGAATCAGGCACAACGTGGTGGTTTCATCGCGGCCATTGTGACCGCCGGCTTCAAATCCTTCGGCTACTATTGCGTCAACACCGGCCTTTTCAGCCTTTTGGGCAAATTTTACACTCGAAACCACATGCACCACTTTTATTCCTTCTTTTTTCAGTATTTCGGTCCAGGTGCCGGGATTCCCTGCAGAGGTAAATACAATCGGAACTTTCTCTGAGATAATGGTTTCCATGTGTTCATCAATATTCGGATACATCAGTGGAACATTCACCGCAAATGGTGCACTGGTGGCTGCTTTACATTTTTTCACATGAGTTTTCAACACTTCGGGATACATCGAAGCAGAGCCGATTATTCCAAGTCCACCCGAGTTGCTCACTGCGCTGGCCAGCTTCCAGCCCGAGCACCAAATCATACCTGCCTGTATGAGAGGGTACTTAATCTGGAATAGTTGAACAAGCGGATTATGCATATTGATAATTTTGACGCGAAGTTAATCAATTTCGCTTCGGCAATTTTTGATGGAAAGTCCTGAAGTGCCATAGTTCAGCAGCATTGCGGTGTGATAGTTTTGCGAATGATTACAAGATATATCCTATATTTGCTACTTATTAAGTGCAGAATTAACCAAGAACCAAATCGGGAAAGCTATACTTTTGTTACTATGAAACACATCGTACTTCTTTCAACCTTTCTTTTTATTGCAAGCTTGTCTTTCGGGCAATACCAATGGGAGTTTGGTGCAAAAGCAGGTGTAGCTAACTACCTGGGCGATATCGGTGGATATCACCAGGAGCGACGTGACGGGCCGCTGGATATCCGGTTCGAACAAACCAACTGGGCGCTGGGTGCTTATACCCGGTATAGAATCAGCCGTCTTATTTCTGTACAAGCGGAGTTTAATGCAGCACGTGTTCGGGGGTCGGATCATTTGTCTTCAAACCCTGCCCGTGCCGCTCGGAATCTAAGTTTCCGGAACTTGATTCTTGAGCTGGGAATTCGACCGGAGATCACCATTTTTCAGGACAATGATGTCGGAGGCCGTGGATATTACAATCCTGATTTTCGATTGTTTGCCTTTATTGGCGTTGCAGGATTTTATCACAATCCGAAAAGCAGATTTCGCGGGGAATGGGTAGCGCTTCAGCCTTTAACAACCGAAGGCGTG
>CALDPJ010000198.1 GCA_937911795.1 uncultured Flavobacteriales bacterium
ACGGTGGTTGCTCAACCACAGGAAACGCTGGATGCTTATCGGGCATATCAACAGAAAGATTATTCCCAGGCTGTAGAGTTGATTGACGTTGCCGTTAAAAGTAACGCAGGAAAAGACGATCCGATGTCCTGGCATATTCGCGGCTTCATTTACAAAGATATTTTCAACGAAACTGATCAGAAAGACCGTTTTTCGGCCAACCGCGACATAGCCGTAAAAGCATTTTTGCGATCGCTCGAGCTGGATAAGAAAAATGAGTACCGCGAAAACAACCTGAAATCATTGCGCTATCTGGCCTCGTCTTACTATAATGATGCTGTGTTGGTGATGCGGGAGATAAATAAAGAAAATATCCAGGAATCTGAAGATTACTACAATACCTATAAAAAGATTGTACAAGTGAGTGAGCCTGAAATTGATATCACAGAGCGGGATCTGACGTTTTATAAGGCCCTTGCCACATGTCACCGGAAGATATATGAGCAAGACCGAGATGTAAACAAAGATTATCTCTACAAAGCACTCGAAAATTACCAATTCGTGTTGGATCTGGATCCGGATAATTATGGCGCCAATTATAATACTGCCATTAACCTATACAATGAAGGGGCTTATGGAATTGAGAAAATCGACGCAGAAGCTCAAATTCCTACCATTGTTCAGGTGCAGGCGGTGAGTGTTGAAATGTTTCGTGAGGCATTGCCTTTTATGTTAAAAGCATATGAGCAGGATTCTACCCGGCGGGAAACATTAATCGCGTTGCGGGGGATTTATCTGAGTCTGAACGACAATGAAGAAGCCAATAAATACAGAGACCTGCTACTTGAAACACAACAGACCAAAAAATAGAAAAAACCTTTTCTCGAAAATATGAGATTCCGGTTTACTATAGGTCGCAAGCTGTATACAGGTTTTGGTATTTTTATTCTGAGCACACTCGTTTTATTCCTACTCACGAACCAGACGCTTAACCAATCCAGGGAAATTAACGACCGGATCAACGAGGTTTATATTCCGTCTGTAGAGGAGCTGGAAAAATTGCGCTATGAAATTATTCGCACCCGGATGCTCATTACCAACTGGGCTTTCGTTCAAAGCCGCGAGGACACCCAGGAAAAGATTGCATTGGTCACCATTACCAGCGAAGATCTTCCGGAAATAATTGGAGATATCCATAAACTTTCCGCGGGATGGACCCAAGAAGAAGTTGGTAAGATGAAAATCATCCTGTCCGAAATAGAACAGCTTCTTAAGATGTACGAAATTGTCAAAAAGGAACTGCCGGATATGCGCAGCTATGATGAGGATTTCAATGTATTTTATGCGAGGGATTATGCGGAAGAAGGAGGAGAAATTGACACAAAAGCAAAAAAAATTCTTTTCAATCTTGAGAACCTTACCCTTAAGATGAGGAGAAATACCGAACAGGAGAGCCAGGAGATGCTGGAAGCTTTCGATACCCTGAAAGTTTACTTACGTAATTTTGGAATTGCTCTGATTCTGGGTGGAATTCTGATCGCTCTTTTAACCGGAAAATCAATCGTTAAACCAGTTACCGAACTTAAAAATGCTTTGGTTTCATTGGGCCGTGGCGTAATGCCAAAAGAACCGGTTAAAATTACAAATGACGAAATCGGTGAAATGGCCATTGCTTTAAATGCCTTGGTTGATGGATACAAACAAACCACCAATTTTGCCGGTGAAGTAGGTAAAGGAAATTTTGATTATCCATACAAACCATTGAGCAAAGAAGATAAGTTGGGCGAAGCATTGCTGAAAATGGCGAAGAAACTTGGAGCTAATGAACGTGAACTGGAGCAACAAGTAAGAGATCGTACTCAGGAGGTTGTGAAGAAAAGTGAACGCATTAATGAACTCTACACAGACATTACAGCCAGTATTCGATATGCAAAGCGATTGCAGGAAACAATTTTGCCACCCGAAACAGTGATAAAATCCATGTTTCCGGATAGTTTTGTGCAGTTTAAACCGAAGGATATTGTAAGTGGCGATTTTTATTTCTTTAAAGAAGTGGAAGGCAAACAGCTATTTGCCGCAGTCGATAGTACGGGTCATGGAGTACCGGGTGCGTTCATGAGCTTGGTTGGATTCAATGGGCTGAATCAGGCGGTAAGGGAGAATGAGGAAAGCCTAAATTCCGATCTGGTACTCAATACATTTCACCGGATTGCTCAGGAAAACCTGAATAAAACCCAGGAATATAACAATGTGCGCGACAGCATGGATATGGCATTGTGCATTTATGATCCTGAAACGAAAAAACTTGAATACGCAGGAGCTAAAATTCCATTGTACCTCGTCAGAAATGGCAAACTGCTGGAAATAAAACCCAACAAGTACTCCATTGGTAGTGTGGAACACGGTGATGTTCAGTTTGCAAAAGAGATTATTGACATTGAACCCGATGATAAAGTATATCTGTTTTCTGACGGATATGTAGATCAATTCGGAGGGCCCCACGGAAAGAAGTTCATGTACAATCAATTCCGTAAAATGATCATGAGTGTTTACACCCTTCCCATGGAAGAGCAAAAGAAGGAGTTTGTACAGCGCCTTGAAAAGTGGAGAGAGGGATATGAGCAGGTAGATGATATATTGTTCCTCGGAGTCAGCTTTTGATTTTTCGCTAACTTTATGACATGCCAATGCGATATAAGGAAGCGGAAAAGTGGGTGTTCCATAAAATCATCACAGATATTGATGACCGCTTATGCTATCACGATCTTAAACATACAGTAGATGTTATTCGAGCCGCAGACAGGTTGTGCTACATGGAAGGAGTCGGTTCACGAGACGCCATATTGATCAGAACCGGTGCTCTTTTTCACGATATCGGATTTTGTGATCAATACCTCGACAATGAAGAAATAGCTGCAGAGATAGCCGCAGACGTGCTTCCTCAGTTCGGGTTTTCTCCAATAGAAATAGATAAAATAGAAGGAATTATAATGGCCACAAGGATTCCTCATCAGCCCAACGGACGGCTTGAAGAAATTGTCTGCGATGCTGACCTTGATTATCTGGGGCGTGAAGATTTTCATCCATTGGCTGATAATCTCAAGCGCGAACTGATCCGTTATGATGTAATCAAAACTGACCAGGAATGGGATGAAATTCAGGTAAAGTTTTTCGGAGCACACCGGTTTTTTACCGCATCAGCGAGAAAATTGCGGGATCAGAAAAAAATGGTGCACCTGCAGCAGATACAGAAACGCCAACAGTTGTATCCTGATTACGATGGAATCAGGTAAACAGAACGTTCTTCGAAATAGAAGTGTTAATCGGGTTTATGATTAATACCGGTATCTGTGCGCCGTTCGTTAATATGTTCTGGACGTAAGAACTCCCAAGCATCCCCACAAGAGAATTATTCGCCAGATTCATAATGGCTATAAGGTCGGCCTTAATCTCAGCGGCATGTTCCATAATCCCATCATCAAACTTGCTGCTGCTTCCTTTACTAACTGTAGTGGTGAATTCTATGCCCTGATCCATAAAAAATCGCTTGGCATAGGTAAGGTTTCTATCCAACTGATTCTTCAAAAATTCGTCGGTTTCCTTTGGAATGATCAAATGAACTTTTGATTGAAAATATTTAGCCATTTGAGCGACGATGTTCAATTTTTGTTTGGTCTCTTTTGAAAGATCCAGCGGTACAACAATGTCATCATAACCCGTCGCTTTAACAGAACGT
>CALDPJ010000199.1 GCA_937911795.1 uncultured Flavobacteriales bacterium
TGATCGGTGATTTCGGCTTGAGGTTGCTGTTGCGACTGTGGAGCCAGCTGAGCAAAACCGGTCGACCCTACCATAATGGTCATCAGACCAGTTGCTAATACGGCTTTAAAAAACATAATTCTTTCTTTTAAATTGATTGTAAATTAATTAGCTCACAATATTACGGATCAACAGAAAATTGACCATAACGAAATCCATTTAATTCCTGCGTATTAACATAGCTTAACGTCAGCAATTTTTTGGCACAACAATTGAAATTTCGGCCGCATCGTCTAATTTTGACGTGGTTATCCTATTTATCAATTTTAATTTTTGCACAATGAAAACAACATCTACCCTTTTCCTTCTGTTGATGCTATTGGTTTCTGTTCAAGCCTCAGCTCAAAAAGTAAATGACAAAGTACAAGTGAATTACAACGGCAGCTGGCACGACGCCACCATTCTGAAAGTGAACGATGCTGCAGGTGAATACTACATCACTTACGATGGCTGGAGCGACAGCTGGGACGAATGGGTTACCCTGGACCGGCTGAAAGGATTTGACGCTGCTCCTGAAAAATCAGCACTCACCAAATTTAAAGTGGGCGATAAAGTGGAAGTCGAATACGGAATGATTCCCGAACCCGCCAGCATCATAGAAGTCGGCGAAAACAAGTATCACATTCAGTACGACAACAAACTTTTCGGCGATAAATGGGTTACAGAAAGCCAGATAAAGAAACTGTAATCCCGGTAAATCCATTCACAAGTCCCGGCTATTTATTAGTCCGGGACTTTTTTATGCGCACTTCCGCCCCTGTGGGATGCCACAACTTTCTACCTTTGCAACGTCCGCATGAACAAGAAAATCCTTTTACTTGCAACCCTAACGCTGTTCGGTTTTCCGCTGGTTGGGTGGGCCATCGCATGGTTGGTCGGCGGGCCTTCTATATCCGAAATATTCGTACTTCAACAGCCGCTTTTATTGCAACTCACCATTGGGATTGCAACCGGAATTTTTACCGGTTGGCTGGCGTGGCAATTGATCCGGCAACCGTTTATGGATCCGGTACGGCACAAGTACGGCGACACCCTCGGAGCTTTTAAGCTCAACCGGTTTCAGATAGTTTACATTTCTCTTTGTGCAGGTATTGGAGAGGAAATCCTTTTTCGCGGAATCATTCAACCGCACATCGGTATTTGGCTGACATCCATCCTGTTTGTTGCCATTCACGGCTATCTCAATCCCATGAACGGACGGCTTTTTATCTACGGCATTTACATGACCCTTGTGATTGCCGCCATCGGCTACTTTGCTGAAACCATCGGGCTTTACAGCGCAATGGCAGCGCATGCGGTCATCGATATTATCCTGCTACACCACATGACAAAGCCGATATTACATGAAACCATCCAGTTAGAAAATTCGTTTCAGGGAGAAAAAGGACCAGAATAATTACCCTTGAACCCAAAGTTCGGAAATCATGAACTACTTTCAGACCAACCGCGCTATCATTAAAATGGTAGAAGAACGCGAAAGCTATTATGAGGCCATCCGACTTTTTCACCGGATTTTCAATTGTCTCAAACAGAAGCCCACGCTTACCGACGAGGAAAAAGACTGGGTGAAGTGTATGCAGCAATACATAGACCGCACTTCGGCAGCCTGAGCAACCGAAATATTGTTTTAGTGATCATGCGAATGCCACAAGTAATGGCAGGCATAACTTCTGTACGGCGCCCACCGGTACGCCAGCGCTTCGAATTGGGCCAGCGGAGCATCGGCCGGAATTTGATACAACCCGACCATGGCGTTGCGGATGCCAAGATCTGCAACCGGAAAGACATCCGGTCGCATCAATGTAAACATCAGGAACATCTGCGCCGTCCACCGGCCCACGCCTTTGATCTCGCAAAGTAATTTAATGACTTCTTCATCGCTGCGCTGTGCCAGGGTTTTATATTGATCAGGACGGTCAATAAAATTTTTCGAAATATCCAGAATGTACCGCGCCTTTTGCCGCGAAATCCCCAAACTTCTGAATTCGGCTTCCTCAAGATTTATCACAACTTCCGGAACCAGTTGCTGATCGATGCGCGATAAAAAGCGGTTAAAAATGGTTTCCGCAGCCCGAAAACTCAGTTGCTGATATACGATCGACATAACCAGCGAATAGTAGTGATCATCGAATACCGGCACAGAAACCGGACCGAGCCGCGCTATGAGTGCTCCCAGTTCAGGATCTTTGGCCGCCAACGCTGCAGCGATTTCGGGATCTATTAATTTATTGACCGGCGATTTCATTTTTCTTTATCTCCGGAAATATAACGCAAAGCCACTGAATTCTGATCATCCAACTATTGACTTTCTATCTTTGCCCCGTGCAAATGCGCGGAATGATATTGATGTTAATTTCGGTCACACTCTTTGCCGGAGTCAATACCTGCATAAAATTTCTGAGCGATTTGCCCACCCACGAACTCGTGTTTTTCCGGTCGGTCGTTCAACTGATTCTTTCGGCCGGATTTGTTCTCCACGCCGGCATCCCGTTTTTCGGAAACAACAAAAACTGGTTGTTGCTTCGCGGAGTGGCAGGCATGACGGCCCTTTTTCTGTTTTTCTATACGCTCCAGAACATGCCCCTGGCCAGCGCCACCACCATCCAGTATCTTTCTCCGGTTTTCACCGTCATTCTCGCAATCTTCATCAACCGCGAAAGAGTTCGCCCTGTGCAATGGATTTTTTTCAGCATTGCCTTTACCGGCGTCCTGCTGATCAAGGGTTTCGATCCGAGGATCACCACCTGGTTGTTGATCGCCGGAATTGTATCGGCCATGCTTTCGGGATTGGCTTACAACGCCATCATGCGCTGCAAATACACCGATCATCCGGTGACGATTGTTTTGTATTTTCATCTCATTGCCGTACCGGTGATGGGCATCTGGACCTTTTTGGACTGGGTCTCCCCCACCCCACGCGACTGGATTTTGCTGTTGATCATCGGAATCCTCTCGCAGTTTGCGCAGGTATTTATGGCCCGGGCGCTGCACGCAGATCAGGCCGCGAAAGTAACGCCGTTTAAATACATCGGATCGGTATTCGCGGTCATCATCGGCTACACGATTTTCGACGAGCGGCTGCACTGGCTGAGCCTGGCAGGCATTGGTTTTGTACTCGTGGGGGTTCTGCTCAACGCGCGTGTAAAATCGGTGCGGGCGGTGTCGTCAACGGGGGGTTAACGATTCACAAACAGCCTCGAACCAATCATGGCCATGGGTACGGGCAGCAGGGCGCCGAGAATCTGCATCCACAGCGGG
>CALDPJ010000200.1 GCA_937911795.1 uncultured Flavobacteriales bacterium
AATTGCTATCCGGATATTCAGAGCAGCTACGGAGTTGCACCTGCGGACGGTGGCGGTTTATACTTTCGAAGACCGATATTCGCTGCACCGGTACAAAGCCGATGAAGCTTATCTGATCGGACCGAAGGACGAACCACTCAGCCCCTATCTCGATATTGAAGAAATTATTAAAGTCGCTAAGGAAAATGAGGTGGATGCAATACATCCGGGCTATGGCTTCTTGTCCGAGAATGTTCGGTTTGCAGAGCGGTGCCGTGAGGAAGGAATCGTGTTCGTGGGCCCCACTCCGGAGACCATGCGGGCGCTCGGCGATAAGGTAAGAGCCAAGGAGATCGCTGAGAAACTGGAAGTACCTACCATCCAGGACAGTAAGTTGAGCATAGATTCAGAGGAAATTGTCCGAAGCGAGGCATCGCGAATCGGTTTTCCAATAATGGTGAAAGCGGTGGCCGGTGGTGGAGGTCGGGGCATGCGGGTGGTTCGAACCGAAGATGAATTGATCACGGCATATACCGAAGCCAGAAGGGAAGCCAAAACTGCTTTTGGCGATGATGCCGTGTTTCTGGAAAAATATATCGAAAACCCCAAACACATTGAGATTCAAATCATCGGAGATCAGTACGGTAACCTGGTCCACCTCTATGAACGGGATTGTTCGGTTCAAAGACGATTTCAGAAGGTGGTCGAAGTTGCTCCAAGTATCGGATTGAAAAAGAGCACCCTGGATGGTTTGTATGAGGCAGCGTTGAAAATCACCCGACACGTGGATTACGTCAATGCAGGGACCGTGGAATTTTTGGTGGACCAGGATCAGAACGTATATTTTATAGAGGTGAATCCCAGAATTCAGGTGGAACATACCATCACCGAAGAAGTCATTACCTATGATCTTGTTAAAGAGCAGATAAAAATTGCAGCCGGAATCCCAATTTCGGGAAAGAATTATGAACCGCGCATGCACGCCATCCAGTGCCGGATCAACGCCGAAGATCCGTACAATGGTTTCCGTCCGTCACCGGGAAGGATTACCGATTATCATACACCCGGAGGGCATGGAATTCGCGTAGATACCCATGTTTACGCCGGTTATACCATTCCACCGAACTACGATTCCATGATTTCGAAATTGATTTCCGTTGCCCAGACGCGCGAGGAAGCTATTTTGAAAATGCAGCGTGCCCTGGATGAATACATCATCGAAGGCGTAAAAACGACCATTCCTTTTCATCAGGCACTCTTTCAGAACGAAGACTTCCGGAAAGGAAACTACACCACGAAGTTCCTCGAAGATTTTGTGTTGAAGCCCTGAGGTCATACCATTACCTCTGTGTGAAGTCTCTTGTTGATCTGCCAGTGCATGGATTTGCAGGAAAAAGCGATATTCACTGCGAACTTTTCAATTTTGCCTGATATAATTTCCCGAATATTTGTCAGTCCCTGGTCAGCGTTAGCGTTGGGGCTGATCGGCGTAATATTGCGATTGATCAATTTAACCACCGGTGGTTTGTGGCTGGATGAAATCTGGTCGATGCAAACTTCAGCTTCCGGAAATACAGTAGCTTCTATTATTGCGGCTTGCAAAGCAGATACGCATCCACCGCTTTTCGATTTGATGTTGCATGGCTGGTTGACCTTGTTTGGCGACAATGACTTAAGCGGACGTTCCTTCGGACTATTCTGGGGAGTCGTCGGTCTGGCCGCAACCTGGTTGTATGCCTTTCGGATTTCCGGAGCGCGCAATCTGGCGTTTGTTGCATTGGCCGTCGTGGCTTTCAACTATTTCCATATCTACTATTCCAATGAAGTTCGGTTCTACGGGTTTCTATATGTGCTATCACTGATAGCCTCGGCGCATTTGTACTTCTTTCTGAAAACCTCCGGAACTAAGCATTTGGTGGTGTTCACATTGGTTGTTGCACTGGGATTGTATACGCATTACTATATGGTGTTTTTTCTCGCCGCTGCAGGCGTGTCGATTCTGTTGCTTTTGGTAACCAGAAACATCTCCTTTAGAATATTCTGGCTAATGGTAGCTTCGGGCGTTGTTGTGCTTCTTTTGTTTTCCCCATGGATTCCGGTGATGTTGCACGGAAGTGAATCCGATAGCTGGATGCTATTGCCGAATTGGTACGACTTCTTCAATTACTTTTACCTGTACACCGGTAAAAATCCTGTTGAATTTCTTTTTTTGGTAGTCTTCTTTGGGCTTTCTGTTCGTTTGTGCCGACGGAATCCAATACTGATAATTTTGCTTTTCGGTCTCGTTGTCTTTGGATTTCTATTCCCGCTGATTGTTTCTTATGCAGTAACTCCGCTGTTGCACGAGCGCTATACGATGATCTATTTTCCGGTAATTATTTTATTGGCTACACTCGGTTTTTCCGAATTGCTCCATCGCCATCGAAAGATCGCCGCCGGAGTACTGGTCGGGGTGATCCTGTCGGCCGGAATAAATCTTACGTTCATCAACGGCTATTTCACCGAACCACAAAAGGAACCGTGGAAGACTATATCGCTGGATATACAACAGCAGAACCAGACAATGCAGACACCGGTTTATACCGAAATGAAATTCTGGCTGGATTATTATCTCGAACAGCAATACCTTCAACCGGCAAGACTTCCGGCTGAAAACATTTCACAAGAATATTTCTGGGTATTGTACACTCCGTATGATCTGAAGCAGGATTCAATTTTTCCGGAAGATGAATTCATCGTGGAAAAAGAAATAAACTATTACAAAGACTTCAGGCTGGTCTTGCTGAAAAAATAATCCGGTCAATCCACCTGAATGGCTTCCGGCCCTTCAACGAGCAGTACGTGGCAGCAGTCGTGGCGAAAAAGATATTTTTCTTCTACCACCTTGCGATCACCTACCCAACCTTCAAAAAGAAATTCGCGGGCTTCATTGTTGTCCAGAAACTGTTTGTGGCCATCGTTGAGAATCTGATAAGGTCCATTGGGCGGTGATTGGGAAAGAACATCCAAATCCGAATCCAGATGTTTTGAGCTCAGAGTGGCTTTGGAAAGTTGCACAGGTTCGCCTTCAGCGTCCGTAACCTGCACATTTATTCCGACGAAAATCATCGAGCAGATAACATCTTCGGGGCATTCTTTCTTTTCACAGGAACTATTGCTGAGCAAGGCGAGGGCTATAAGAGAAAAAAGTAGTTGCTTCATGATGGATTGGTTTGGCTAAAGTTTAAAAAAAATCTCCATATTACAGACACTAATAATCACTTTAAGAGAGAAGTGTTTATTCTTTACTTTTGTCCGTATGTCGGTTGCAGCTAAAATAAGTGTCGGATATTTTGTTTCGGGTGTGATCTACATTGGCCTGAGCGACCTGCTTATGGGATTATATCATGGTCATGATTTTTTTGATAATATCCCGGTTTTAAGTGCCAGCATACTTAAAGGTTGGGCATTTTTTCTTGTGACATCGGTCCTTCTGTATATAATTCTTCGCAGGTTTTTGAAACGATTGCAGGACCAGCGACACCTGCTGAATGCTATTGTCAATAATACCAATGACTGGCTTTGGTTGATTGATCGTAACGCCCGCTTATTGAAGGCAAACAAAACCTTCATCAGGATCAGCCGGCGCACGGAAGTTGAATTGATTGGTATTCAACCTGCTGATATGGCCATTACACCGGAAGATCGGGATAAATGGAGGGCTTGCTACAACAGTTCATTGAAAGGAGAAGAAGTCCATTTTACTGAAGAAGTGGTCGATAGAACGGGTAAAAGTATGCACATGGAGTTTCATTTGTTTCCGATTGCAAATAGTGCCGGAAATGTAGAAATGGTGGCTTGTTTTGGTCATGATGTGACCAACATGAAAAATGTGCAGAAAGAAATTGAAGATCAGAACAACACCCTTAAAGAAATTACCTGGATGCAGGCGCATGTAATTCGTAAACCAGTGGCCAACATTCAGGGTCTGATAGATGCGCTTGACATTGTTCAACTCGATAGCAAAGAGAACCGACAGTTGCTTCAACTCATTCGTGGTCAGTCGGATGAATTAGATCTTGCCATCCGCCAGATCGTGGAACGGGCCAGTGCAGTAGGGGATAAATCCTCATGAATTCCCTGAGTCAGTATTCTTTATTTTGGATGAAGTTGGTAGCGGAGGTTATTGCTAAATTTGCAGGCCATGAGCGAGAGCGAACATTTTGATTTCCGTGAGGAAAAACAAACCGATCGGGAGATAGACCGCGTACTGCGTCCCAAAGTTTTTGACGATTTTGCCGGCCAACGCAGTGTCACCGATAATCTTAAAATTTTTGTTGCAGCAGCGTTAAAACGCGAAGAATCGCTGGATCATGTATTGTTGCACGGACCTCCCGGACTCGGTAAAACCACCCTGGCCAATATTATTGCCAACGAAATGGGGGTCGGAATTCGCATTACTTCAGGTCCTGTTTTAGATAAGCCCGGTGATCTGGCGGGACTTTTAACGAACCTGGACGTGAACGATGTTCTCTTCATTGATGAGATCCATCGTTTGAGTCCGGTCATTGAAGAATATCTCTATTCGGCCATGGAGGACTATAAAATCGACATCCTGATCGACTCCGGACCCAATGCGCGTACGGTTCAGATTGCGCTCAATCCATTTACACTGATCGGAGCCACCACGCGTTCAGGGTTGCTCACCGCTCCGTTGCGTGCGCGCTTTGGAATCAATTCGAGGTTGTCTTATTACGACACCGAAACGTTGATGCACATTGTTCAGCGTTCGTCCGAATTGCTGAATATTCCGATTTCGGATGATGCGGCCATTGAAATCGCGTCCCGCAGTCGTGGAACGCCCCGTATCGCCAACGCATTGTTGCGAAGGGTTCGGGATTTTGCACAGATCAAGGGAGACGGTACCATAGAAAGTAAAATTGCACAACACGCACTTAACGCGCTGAATGTAGATCAACGAGGGCTGGATGAGATGGACAATAAAATCCTTCAGACCATCATTGAAAAATTCGGGGGCGGTCCGGTTGGCATCACTACCATTGCTACTGCTGTTGGAGAAGATCCCGGAACGATTGAAGAAGTGTACGAGCCGTTTTTAATCCAGGAGGGCTATTTGAGCAGAACACCCAGAGGCCGACAAGCCACTCCGGCGGCGTTTACACACTTCAACAAAATACCGCCCCGTGATCAGGGGCAGTTATTCTGATTAAAATAGTTGTAGTGTAGGTTGCCTTACACGGCACTCATGTGTCGGTCAAAAACCTCGGCAATTACTTCCGCATAAAGGTGTCCGAAACTTGCAATACACCATGCACGAAGTAATATCAGTTCATCTTTTTGTACCCATTTTACTGCTTTTCTAAGTTCCTTACGAAAAAGCATTTTATCAAAACTAACCTTCGATAAAATCTTCTTGCTCAGTTCCAACATGGTTAATTCGGTTTTATTTGGTGATTTAATTGGAGGTTTAAATTAATCATAATGTTGGAGTCAAAAAAATTGTAATTGTTAAAATCGCCCAACCGAAATGAAAGAAAGATTAAACCTGTTCCACAAACTAACGACTGCGGTGAAACTTTAATTGTTGAAGACAAGGGGCGGTTTTTCAACAATGAATGAAATGAGTGTAATGCTTCGCTGTATTCAATTGATTTTGAATTATTGCGCTTAAAAAAGTACAAAACTCAAGAAAAGTTAATTAAAAAACAGCCCCTGATCAGGGAGTGATTACCCAAGCTTTGTTCACCTGCACAATTTCGCGGGTGTCACCATGGTAGAGGTAGGCAACGATTTCGCAATGTTCTTCTTTCCAGGCTTCACTGAGTGAATACTGAAAACTGGTTGTTTTTTGTTGACCCGCATTGCCGGAAGTA
Source organism: uncultured Flavobacteriales bacterium (assembly GCA_937911795.1). Lineage (GTDB taxonomy): Bacteria > Bacteroidota > Bacteroidia > Flavobacteriales_D > SKUL01 > SKUL01. The sequence continues at coordinate 5,853 of CALDPJ010000200.1, forward strand.
AAGGCCAAAGACCCCCATGTTCCATTCAGGTTATCGCGGAGCACATGCCGGTGCAGATAATTTTCGACGTTGGTACCGTTATCCAGTTGCCAGTCGTAGATGCTGTCTTCTACCAGATAGGCAATCATATAATATTCACCGGGCCCGAGGTCCTGATGGATCTCCATTTCTATATCCACATCCACCTGGCGGTTGGCGTCATTATAGCTGTTGATCTCAACAACAACATTGGCCGGGGCGGTTTGGCCTATCAGCGGATCGATTTTTTCTGCCCAGGCGCTCGACGCAACCAAACGGGAATTGTCGAATACTTTCCGGTTGATAGAACCTGTAGGTAGAGCAGGATTATTAAAGAAATCACTGTAATATTCCTCGGCTGCCGGTGTTCTGAAATCGGTGGTATACGAACCAGATATTGACGGTGTCGAGAACTGGGCGGATCCGTGTATGTTTACAATGATCAACTGATCTCCATAAATGTTGCTCAGATTTGTCGCAATATTATGAGCATCCGGACAGTTGGTGCAACGAAATCCGGTGAGATCTTCAAGAAGAACTTTTTGATAATATACATAGTTGGTGTCACCCCCGTTCACAGTATCGTTTGGATTAACACCAGGATTCGTTGGATTCTGATCTTCGTTCAGAAAAGGATCATCCACTTTGTCGCAGGCAGAAAAAGTTGCACCTAAAACTAAAACAAGTAAAAACACAAATTTTTGCATGGTGTAAAGTTAAAAAGTACTGGTAAACTGAACCGACAATCCATTAGACGCCGGTACCGTGCGGCAGATGCCTCCGACACAAAAAACACCGGCGCGTTGCCGGCCGTAGCTGACGGTGACACGACTTCCGCCATGGATGTATCCCACGGCTCCAAACGGAAAATGAAATCGTTGTTCCGGATTTGCATTGCCGTAATTCCACTGATTCATTACCGTAAAAAACCAGTGCGGCGAAACGGTGTACTCCACCAACCCCGTCACCCAGTTTTGTAAATGCTGATCGGTGTTCAGGTGCTGCACTTCAACCCGCAGGTTGTTCGTGCCGATTCTGAAGTCCATATCTACAAGATGGATGTCAGAATAAATGGTGCCCTTACTCTTTTCTCCATCGTAGTAAAAAGCGCCTTGAATGACGTCGTTATCATAAACCAGGTTAAGGTACATGTACTTGATTTTGATATTTCTGTTCAGTTTCCTTGAAACGGAGATGTTGAAGTCCTGGAAATACTGGTCATCGCCGATCGAAAACAAATCGCTGGTATAACCATTCCGACGACTATCCATATCATTCAAACGCGTAGTGTCCCGATTGTACGCAACCGAATAATTCGCTTCTATTTTGGTGCCGTATTTTCCGCCGATTGCCGAACCTCTTTTAATCGTGTAGAAAATTTCGCCCATAAACGCTACTTCGCCATTGGGCTGCGTGGCATAAGGATACAATGTTGCCGGGAGGTTATACGTATGCTGAACAGTGGTGGCCGGATTGTAATTGATGTTCAGATCAAACGGTCCGGCGTTTCTGTCTGATTGAAAAGACATGTTGTCGAGCGATTTAGCGGTCAGCGAAACGCCCAATCCACGGGTCGAGTAGCTGGTGTTGACGATCAATCCCTGTCCGGATTTATAGAGTCCCAGTCCGGGTGCTATTTCGCTGTCCGGAACAATCAATGCATTTTGCCGGCTGGGGTCGTTGTGTTTATATACGTACTCTCCGCTGATCACAAAACCGCCCCTGGTCAATTTGAGACGCGATGCCCAGGCACCAACATTTTCCGGTAAATTATACAGCGGATTACGATCCTCCTGGTACTTGCTCACAAAACTTCCGCCGATGAATATTCTCGTGCGGGCGGTGCCGGCGCTATCCCAGAGTGCAACGAGATCCAGGTCAGCATTTATCCCCCGAACAATTCCATCTCCTTTTGTAAACCCGTTGTCGAAGTGACGTCGCTGACGTCCGTATAAACCGGTTATTTCCAGACTCCGGTGGGGATGAACCTTGAGTCGGAATCCATCCAGTGAGTTGTCAATTCCCAGTCCGCGTTCTTCAAAAAAACGAAGTATCATTCCAGTGCCGAACTGCTCATAAATGTTTCCGATGGTTACATCGAACATATCGTGTTGGTAGCGCGCAAAACGGTAGCCAATACCGGTGCCGGTCCACGGCAAATCCGGACTGGCAGGATACCCAAGCAACGCCGGAGTATACGTCTCAAAGCGCACGCCCGCGCTGAAGTTTCCGCGGTTGTATATAAGGTTGGCAAATCCCATCAAACCCATTTGTTCGGGTGGCGGAATGGCATTGATCAAGCTGTCGGCCTGATAATACTGGCCATCCAGCTGAATGTTTCCGTGGATGGAACCGAGGTCAATCGGTGTGTTTTGAGCGAACAACTCAAGCGTCAGGAAAGGCAATGCAATAAACAGGACGTAAAATCTCATTGTAAATCCGGAGGTGAAGATATTAGTTGACGAGTTCCTTTACTTTCTCATACAATTCGAATTCATCGCCGGGAGCGTAATTGTTGTGTTGCCAAACGATTTTCCCGTTGCCGTCAACCAGAAATGTGTGGGGCACGTTGTTTACGTTCATGGCACGTTTCAGATCGGCATTGGAATCAATATACACTTCATAATCCCAGGCAGCACCATTTACGTAAGGAACTACTCGCGAAACGCTGCGGGCGTCATCAATTGAAATGGCGATCAGCTTAACACCGGTTTCTTCTACCCAATCAGGATAAATTTCGGCAATGTTGTTCAACTCCCGCTTGCAGGGCATGCACCAGGTTGCCCAGAAGTTGATGATCATCGGTTTTCCGTCGTTGTAAAAAGTGTCCGAATTGACGGTGGTTCCTTTTAAGTCTTTAAGTGCAACAGATGGCACTTCAAATTCACCGAGCTGTGCAAAAGCACCGATTCCCAGGAGGCAAAATGTAAAGGTTAAGATTATTTTCATTACTGAGGGATGTTAAAAAATTTGCAGGAGGAAACAATAAGCAGGCCGTTTTAGCGAATCTTAAGTAGGGAGGTTGTAGTAGAATGCTGATCATTGAAGAGCCGGATCGAATACATTCCAGCCTGGAGTTGAGAGAGGTTCAGTAGAGCGATATTGTAGCCAGCTGAAAAATTTCCCAGTGCTTCATGATAAACCTTTTTTCCCTCCAGGGAATATACTTCAGCTTTGAGCATTCCGGCTTTTTGCATATCAATCCGGAGTTGAATCTGGCTGGTAAACGGATTGGGCGAAAAAGTCACGGTCTGAAATGCTGCCGGTTCTTCAATACCTACCGATGAATCAAAATCGAACGTGACGGTCAACGAATCGAAGTCAGAAGTGCCATCGTACGAAAGCAAGACATTTCCCCCGGCATCTACCAGTTCGAAGGTGCCGTTTT
>CALDPJ010000201.1 GCA_937911795.1 uncultured Flavobacteriales bacterium
ATTGCAGACTACTCTGATTTGGGTGGGAATTCTGGCTGCAGTTTTCTCGATTGGAGTGAAATTTTTGCTGAGAATTGATGGTAAACATTTTTTCAACCCTTCGAACTTTGGAATTGTTGCCACCATAGCTTTAACCGGTGAAGCCTGGATATCACCGGGTCAATGGGGAAGTGGAGCACTGTTCATTTTTGCCATTGGTGGTGCGGCTATGCTCATCACCATTAAAGTGAAAAGGCTGGGAACAGGGATTGCTTTTATCGGAACTTTATTTCTACTCGAATATCTGCGTACGGTGTTATATCTGGGCTGGGACATGGACGTGCTATTACACAAATTCAGCAGCGGATCACTTTTGCTGTTCACGTTTTTTATGATCACAGATCCGGTAACCACCCCGCGGCATCCCAAAGCACGGTTGATTTGGGCATCAGGTGTCGCTGTCCTCGCATTTCTGATGACCCATTGGTTCTATCTCTATACGGCTCCGTTGTATGCGCTGATTTTACTTGCTCCGCTGACTCCTGTTCTGAACAAAACTTTTCACGGCCAGCGCTTTAGCTGGTCGACCTCAAATTCAACCATTCACTTAAAACCCCACACATCATGAACCTTAAAGTATTAATTATCTGGACCCTGCTGGTAACGGTTGCGGTCAGTGCCAATGCCTTCTGCGGATTTTATGTAGCCCGCGCCGATGCGAAACTATTCAATCATCAGTCGCAGGTTATTCTGGTACGCGACGGCAACCGTACAATTCTCACGTTGAGCAACGATTTTCAGGGCGACGTGAAAGATTTTGCCATGGTCGTTCCTGTGCCGGTGGTTCTGAAAGAAGAAGATATCCGGGTGTCCGACCGGATGATGTTTGATCGGTTTGATGCCTACTCCGGTCCCAGAATCGTAGAATATTACGATCAGAACCCGTGTTATAATTATTCGAGATATGAAAGCATGCCATCGTCGACGATGATGCGGGAAAAATCTATCAGCGATGTGGTAGAACAGGAAAATGCCGCTCAAAAGCTCGGGGTGAGCATTGAAGCGCGCTACACCATCGGAGAGTATGATATTCTGATCCTGTCAGCCCGCGAATCCAGCGGACTGAAAACCTGGTTGACCGACAACGGCTATAAAATCCCGGCCTCTGCCGAAGAAGTGCTCGATCCGTACATCAAAAACAATCTTAAGTTTTTTGTGGTGAAAGTAAATCTCGATGAAATGCAGGCACGTGGATTTGAGTATCTGAACCCGATTCAGATCAGCTTCGAAAGCGACCGGTTTATGTTACCCATTCGGCTGGGCATGGCCAATGCAGAAAAAGAGCAGGATCTGATTGTGTATGCGCTGACACGAAAAGGACGTGTGGAGTCGGCCAACTACAGAACCGCAAAAATTCCCACAGATCGCGAAATACCTTTGTTTGTACAGAACGACTTTGGAAGGTTTTACAAAGATCTGTTTTCTAAAAGCTATAAGCGCGAAAACCGCAACGCCGTATTTCTGGAATATGCCTGGGATGTAAGCCCGCGTAATTTCGTGAAATGTGATCCTTGCGTAACCGAACCGCCCACTGTAGCGGACATGAAAGAGGCCGGTGTAAACTGGATCGACAGCTATACAAACTCAGGCGATGTGTTTTTTACGCGGTTGCACGTACGATACACACGCGATAAATTTCCCGAAGATTTGCTGTTTCAGGTAACGCCCAACAAGGATCAGTTTCAGGCCAGGTATGTAACGCGGCATCCGGCTCCCGGTGATCTGAGTTGTGAAAACGGACAAAAATATGTGCAGGATCTCACGAACCGAAGAAAAAAAGAAGTTGAACAACTGGCTGTACTGACCGGTTGGCGCGGAGACGGCTATTTCGATTACATCTACGAAAAAGCCGGGGTGGAGGAAATCCGCGAATGGAGGGAGCAGCGAAACGAAGGGCCGATTGGGATTATCTGGAAACAATTGTTGAAGAAAAATCCGTTGAGTATACCCGGAATTATCTTCGCTTTCTTTTCCGTTTTGTCTGTGGGATGGCTCGTATCCAGATCGCTGAAGAAAGTTTAAAAACTGCGGCGGGGTGGAAGTAATTCTCCCCGCTGCTTTTTTGTATTTTTAATGTTGCTGATTACCCGGCACATTTTTCAGAATTGCAGATTTAAACCCACAGAAAAATATGGCGTATTTCGAACCCGATTTTCTAGATTTTTTCAAAGAGCTGGCGGCTAATAACCATAAAGACTGGTTTGACGACAACCGCGATCGCTATCATAAAATCGTAAAGGATCCTTTTAAGGCATATATTGCGGATGTTATCAATGAGATCCGGAAAGAAGATCCTAAGTTGGGTATCGAACCTTCCGAAGCTATTTTCAGAATCAACCGGGATATTCGTTTTTCAAAGGAGAAAATTCCGTACAAGAATCACGTTTCAGCCATCGTTTCCCGAAATGGAAGAAAAGACAAATCCTATCCGGGACTCTACATTCAGTTTGATGCAGAGAAAGCTTCTTTCTTCGGAGGCGCATATCAGTTAAGTCCGCAGCAAACCGCACAAATGCGACAAGCTATTGCCGATAATCTGACGGTTTTTGAAAAGCTGCTCCACGCCGATGATTTTAAATCTGCTTATGGAAAGGTTCACGGCGAAAAAGCAAAAAGAATTCCGAAAGATCTCCAGGCAAAAGCAGAAGAACAACCGTTGTTGTTCAACAAAAGCCTATACTATTTTACCGAACTTCCGCCGGAAACAGTGCTTGCCGATGATCTCTTGCAAACTACCATGCACTATTATTATATCGGTCGGCCGATGATGCAGTTTCTGGAACGGAAGGTTTTTGGCTGACCGCATTGATTATTGCGCTCAGTCAAAGGCTGCGCATGTGTGAAGCGGATCAACAGGAGTAATGGATGGTCGAACTTACTACAAACCAAATTACTCCAGTACAACTTTGTGCGTAGACTGAAATTCACCGGAGGATATTTTTACGAAATATATTCCTGTTGTAAACGTGCTGATGTCCACAGAATACAATCGCTGACCAGCAACCGACCGTTGATCGCTCAACACTTTTGATCCGAGGGAATTGAATATTTCGATTGAACAGGATACTGAAATCTCTTTGAATTCTATATTCAAGCGGCCCTTTGTCGGATTCGGAAATACAGAAACCACAGGGGTTTCCGGTGAATGGTCGTACACACTGGTAAAATCACCGACCGAAAATGCCCGGATTACGCTGCGGCCAAATTCCGCTTCAACAGATTCAATCATCGGGCCACCATTCTCTTTAAACCTTAAATAGCCTGAACCCTGTGCGGTATTTGCCCAATAGGAGAGACCGTCATTGCCGGTATCCAGAAATTCGAAGGTATAGCAACCCGGTTCCAGATCCATTGTATCGCGGTAGATGGTTTGGGCATCCAGATCATCGTGTTCAAAAACGATTTCGCCGTTGATATCCTTTATAGTATAAGAGTTTTGATTGGGATAATTGTTCGTTTTGAACCAAACAATGACATCAAACGGATATTCTTCTGGCATATTGAAAGGACTTTTATAGGTGTCATTTTCTGCATACTCATCGGATGCTCCGTTCGGTTGGCCGATACTGACTTCAAATACATGATTGTCGTCACCATCCCAGAATTCGGTTGAAGTTACCGGCAATGAAACGGTTTCAGTTTCCATTATTCCAAGGTTACCAGTCCAGTTGTAGGTGAGTGATTCTCCACCGGAGACACCATACGTTATTGTAGCAGATGTAAGTGGTTCAGAACCTGCGTTTCGGATGACCACACGCGGTTCCCGGCAAATTGGATTGTGCCGCTGGTAATATTGAAGCTTACTCGGATTGAGCACTTCATAAATCTCTGCATCGTTGTTGTGAAATGGAGCTCCGTACTGAAACAAGTGCATAGAAATTACATAGTTTCCACCGCCCATTCCCTGGTTATTGGATGGTACCGGCGTAATATCATAATCAAGATTGATTGAATTTCCGGAGATGAACTCTGTCAAATCAAAATCATTGTCCTTAACCAAATCACCGGGGCACCACCCTTCGCGGGCACCCGGCCATGTTCCGCCTTGTGGAAAGACCGGATTCAGGGCACAGTCGTGGGTTTGCCAGATGTGCCAGCTCTCGGTTTGATTTCCGTTTACCAGCAGATAATGCGTATTGTCTTTCCATTCGCAGCAATGCGGGTAGTTGCCGGTATTGCTGTTGTGACCGTGACCGGTGAGACGGGTTTTTAAAAGCAGACCTTCGGTTTGAGGCAACAGTTCTACATCGGTCGCGGAGAGTGCATCATCATTATCCAGCGAGGCATAAGAATGAGAAGCCATATCACCCCAGACTTTATTGATCTTTAGTACGTCTCTCGAGGGCGTTCCGGTGATCATTTTGAATTGAACATCTATCAACTCCTGTTGATTTCCCATTTCAAGATCAACGGTGTCGCGCAGCAGGTGAGCGTAATCCGTTACATCATATACCCATGTAAATCCGTCAGGACCTAAGCTGAGATTGATTCCATATGGAGTAATGAATCTTCCGATTTCCCAGCGGTCGATCACTTCGAAAGCCGGGTCGTAGTATTCTACTTCGCTATTGATCAGTGTGTTTTCAGATTCAAAACACAAGCTGTCTGTTAAAGTGCCGTCGGGTGCGTACCAATAGCTGCAGCCTTCGGGCCAG
>CALDPJ010000202.1 GCA_937911795.1 uncultured Flavobacteriales bacterium
TGAGAAGGCCAACCAGCAACTACAAAAAAATGTCACCGGCTTTTCTGCGGAAGCAAAAGAAAAAATGCAGGCCTACAACTGGCCCGGAAACCTGAGGGAGCTGAAGAATGTGGTGAAACGCGCGGTATTGCTCACGCAAGGCGATACCATTGATTGCAACGCGCTGCCCGATGAAATTGTACACCACCATTTACTGAGCTCACAAAGTTCCCAGTCATCATCACCTTTAAAGGCTGCGTCCGAAGAAGCAGAAAAAGAACAGATCCTTTCGGTACTTACACAAACCGGTTACAATAAGTCTAAAACGGCCCATTTATTGAATATTGACCGCAAAACTTTATACAACAAGTTGAAGCAGTTCGGAATTTAAGTCAATTCAAAATGCCGGTTTTAGTCAATACAATTTCTAAAGAGAAAACTTTTATTCATCTCATAGAGCAGGCACTGGCGGAAACTCCCGCCGTAAAGCATAAGCTGTCTGTCACCGGGCAGTGGCAAGACAATCAAAAGCCTGTAGATATTGTGTTGACAGACAGCGCAACAGCCTTTGGTAGTGTAGTGGCTCACTACAGTGGCTACCGTGAAAAACCGGATGAAGAACCCATCGTTATTTTCATTGCCGATAAGGAAACCATTTCGGAAGCAGTCGTGAGCAACGCCTGTAATCCACTCACGATTCAGTATCTCGATCAGCAGGGAGCCGATCCAAAATCGCTGCATAAATGTATCAGCCATGCCGCCCGCCTTACCAGGAACCGAAGAACGCTGAAATCAGACCAACGGCATTATAAATCGCTCTTTGAACATGTGCTTAATCCGGCATTTATCCTTAATCAGAACTGGGAATTTTTAAAAGTAAATCCTGCCTTTGATGAATATTTCAGCAGTGCAAAGCCCCGGCTCGTACGTACGCGGTTCGAAGAAATTTTAAAGGAGCCAGATGATTTCGAGCGCATCTTTCACGAACTGGAAATGCAGCCCGATCAGGTAATCAACGAAGAAGTTCTTCTGAAATCCGATTCCAGAACAAAAGGATCGTTGGTGCGACTGCAATTGGTAGCCATTCGTGAAAACACGGGCGATGAGGAACACGAGAAATATGAAATCACCGGCTACAACGGATCCTTTCAGGATGTAACCGAGCAGAAATTCATGGAAGATCTTCAGATGCGAATCGACAATCTCGCGCTCACATACCGCCTGGCAAGAAGGCTGGCGCACGAAATCCGAAACCCGCTGACCAATGTTACACTGGCACTCGATCAATTGAAAACAGAAATGGGAGCCTCGGCAGAAAACGGGAGTGAAGTTTACTTTCAGATCATCAATCGCAGCGTAAAGCGAATAGGTGATTTACTCGGTCAGTTGTTGCAGGGTGCCGAACCAAAGCATCTGCACTTGCAGGAAACCGATATTGTGACATTGATACGCGAAACGCTTCGATCGAACCGCGATTTGTTCGATCTGCATCATATAACACTAAAACAGCAATTTGAACCCGATATGTTCTGGATTTACCTGGACAAGGATAAATTCAGGCGCGTCATTTTTCACCTGATTGATAATGCCGTTGAAGCCATTGGTCCGAAGGTAAACGGTGAAATTACTGTGGGAAGTTATATTGAAGACCATCAGTTGGTGGTTTATGTACAGGACAATGGCGTTGGCATTTCCGAGGATGTAAAGGCGAAACTTTTCACTCCTTTTTTCACCAGCAAAAACAAAGGAATTGGCTTTGGATTGACCAGTACCCAGTCCATTTTGGCCGAGCATCGTGCGCTGATGGAGGTAAAGAGCGAACACGGAAAAGGAACGACCTTCAGTATTGGATTTCCCCTTTCTGCCGACCGGCAAACCGGCACCTGATCCGGCACGATTTAGTTTCTATTTTTTCTGGTGTAATCCGCTACACAATCTGGGGTTTCACATCCACATCGTTCCGGATCCAGATGCCCTCAAAGTCGCACAACAAAGGGGAAATGGATGTGGCAACAAAATTGCCTGTTACCTATCTGAACTTAAAAACTTATAGTCATGGACGATTTGAGAATTTCAGGAAACTGGAAAGAAATAAAAGGAAATTTGAAACAGAAATACGGTGAACTTACCGATGACGACCTGACCTATCAGGAAGGAAAAGAAGATGAGCTGATCGGTCGTCTTGAGAAAAAACTCGGCAAATCGAAAGATGAAGTTCGGGAAATCATCTCCAGCAGCAGAACCACCAGCAGAATATAATTGTAAGAGGAGTTAAAATCCTCCTATAGTTACCTGCCTTTTTCATAACAGAGACCCGCTCTAAAAAAGCGGGTCTTTTTGTATGTGTGTAGTTACTGCAGGTGGAACTGTGGAAGAGCTTCCTCAACGAGGTAATGAATCCATTTGATGGAAGCGCGTAACTATCGTCCGGAGCAAAGAATTGCGTAGTACTAAATGAAAAATAAACGACCCTTTATAATTCTGGCTTTATTTTAGAATATCCCACGGGTATGAAAGACGTACTCGCCGTAATTGCTTTTTTATTAATACTGGTTTGGGTGGTGGGGATATTTGCTTTTGCTGCAGTGCTCGGAAGTTTCATCCACATCATTCTGGTACTGGCAGTAGTCATTTTCGTTTTCCGGTACATCAAAATCCGGAATGAAAAATCCAAAAGATCATGAACTGGAAAGGAATCTTATTGATCGTTCTGATCATAGCAGTGGTCGTGGTTGGGGCTGCTGTAATAATGATGCCCAAAACCATTGAACTCGATATTGAAAAAGTACGCACAAGGTTGCGCAACGATACGCTGTACCTCGAAATCGAAATGGATAACGATGCCCTGACTGTTTTTACCGATGTTACCGATTATATTCACACAACAGTGTACATGGATTCTCTTCAGTTGGCGGACATGGAAATTCAGCGGGATACCAGCGACCAAACACCACAAAATATCGAAATACCCGGTGCGGTTCCAGTGCAGAATGTTCTCGATATTTTTGATGCAGAAGGCGATTCCGTATGGCTGCGAATGCACATAACTGTGGGTCAGAATCTGCCGGTTTTAGGTTTCAGGGAATTCGATATAGATCGCAATATCCGCATGCTCAAGCCCCGACCACCGGGAATTAATTTTGTGGGAATTGAGAGTTACAGCCTTAAAAAAGATTCGGTTCATTTTATCCCCGAAGTTTATCTGATTAATCCAAACCCTGTTTCCATTACAGTTATCGAGACCGATATGGTGGCCGACATCGGTGATCGTTTCACGTCGACCGTCGTGCTCGACCCGATGATTACGATACCCCCGCACGATAGTGTGTTGGTGAGAACCATCATTGGGATTCAGGATTTTCAATTGATAAAAGATGGTATTGCCATCGTTTTTGGTACTTCTCCTATGGCATATACAGTCACCGGTGATATGACGGTTCAATTGGATTCACTGGAGATTCTTGCTCCCATCGAAATGGAAATCATTCATAAAGGTGAGCTCAGTCTTTCTCCTTTTGCTGAATAGTTCCCATTTTTATAGAGTATCTATTACCTACCGTTAGTTCACTTTGGTGTGTTGGAAACGCGATCACGCCGCGGGGCACAAATCTTGTCTTTTCGCTTACGACAAACTAAAACTGAGGGAAATGGATAATCATGATGAGACAGCCGGTAGATTATTGATAGTTGCCAATCGGTTGCCGGTGAAAGTGAGTGTAGATAAGGGAAATGTCAACTTTATGAAGAGTGAAGGAGGGTTGGCTACAGGATTTGATTCTCTGTCGACTGATCTTGAAAAGCACTGGGTGGGTTGGCCCGGGGTTTATACATCAGATGCTGATATACAGCACCGTATCACCCAAAAGCTCGAAGCAGAAAACATACATCCGCTGTTTTTACCCGAAGAAGATGTAGAGTTATACTACGAAGGTTTCAGCAACAATACCATCTGGCCATTGTTTCACTATTTCACCAAATATGTGGAATATTCTCAGCAAACCTGGGAGAAGTATGTAGAGGTAAATAAAAAGTTTCATCAAGCAGTAATAAAAGTTGCGCGCCCCAATGATATTATTTGGGTTCAGGATTATCACCTGATGTTGCTGCCGAACATGTTGCGGAAGGATTTACCCGATACCGAAATCGGCTTTTTTCTACACATCCCGTTTCCATCCTACGAATTGTTCCGAACGCTTCCGTGGCGTAAAGAAATACTTGAAGGTATTTTAGGCGCCGATCTCGTAGGTTTCCACACCTACGAGTACATGCGTCACTTTATCAGCTCAACCGTTCCCATTACGAATCACGAATCGCGGCTAGGCGAAATCTATCTACCCGGCAGAACTGTTCAGGTGGATGCCTTTCCGATGGGAATCAACTACGACAAATTTCACAACACAGCGTGCGAGCCGGCGGTAATCGAAAGGGTTGAGGAACTCTCTACAAATTTTCACGACACCAAAGTGGTACTTTCTGTAGATCGGCTGGACTACAGCAAAGGAATTCTGCAACGCCTGCACGCGTGGGAGCTGCTGCTCGATAGAAACCCCGAGCTGATTGGTAAAATTACTTTGCTGATGCTGGTTGTACCTTCAAGAGATAACGTAGAACACTACGCCCAACTCAAAGAAGAAATTGATGAGCTGGTAGGGAAAATCAACGGACGCTATTCTACGCTACAATGGTCGCCGTTGCATTACTATTACCGCGGATTGCCATTTGAAGAACTGGCTGCACTTTATAAACTGGCCGACATTTGCCTCGTAACTCCGCTGCGCGACGGAATGAACCTGGTGGCCAAGGAATACATTGCCAGCCGTGAAAAGGATGGTGTTCTGATTCTGAGCGAAATGGCCGGATCGGCAATTGAACTAAGCGAAGCCATCACAGTAAACCCCAACAGCATCAACGAAATTGCCGATGCGGTTTTGCAGGCACTAAACATGAAGTCCGACGAGCAGATGTTGCGCATTCTGAAAATGCAGCGTCACATCAAGAAACACTGTGTTCGGTACTGGGCACATAATTTTATTGAAAAATTACACGAAACACATCAACAGCGCGTCGTTGAGTCCAGAAAAATGGTGATCAACGAATTGCAGGATGAGCTTGTGAAAGAATATACCTCCGCTGGTCAGCGGCTCATCATTCTCGATTACGATGGTACACTGGTTCCTTTTGCCGCCGAGCCAAACCAGGCTTTTCCCGACCAATTGTTGCTGGAATTGCTGAAAGGCTTATCGATGCAAAAGAATACAACCGTGGTGCTCATCAGCGGCCGGCAGCACGAAACACTGGAGGAATGGTTCAAAGACATCCCGATCCAGATTCTGGCAGAACATGGGATGTGGATGCGAACCGATGATGATTGGCAGGCATCCGATACCATTTCACTGCAATGGATGGATGATGTGGAACCCATTCTTGAAGAATTTGCCGACACGACCCCCGGCGCTTTTATCGAGAAAAAAGATTCTGGAATAGCATGGCACTACCGAAATTGTGATCCATGGATTGCCGATATCCGTGTTTACCAACTCATCAATTCACTTGTGAATTACTGTACCCGCAACGGCCTCGAAATCCTGGACGGAAACAAGGTAATTGAAGTGAAAAACATCGGAATGAATAAAGGAGTAGCTGCACAACATTGGCTGCAGGATAAAAAATGGGATTTTGTAATGGCTTTGGGTGATGACCGTACCGATGAAGATGTTTTTGGCGTATTGCCCGAAAACGCGTGGGGAATTAAAGTCGGTAATCTTAAAACCATTGCTCCGTACCGCCTCGATGGATTTCATCAGGTTCGGCAGTTGTTGTATCGGTTGCTGCGCGAAGGTGAGGAGAAAAAATTCCGGCTCAACCTGAATCCACCGCGCAGGGTAAATGTCAAGCCGCATAAGCTACCGGTTGTTCATTCACTCAATGCCAGCGCGCCCCCTGTCAAACGATATCAAAATGGCGGGTTGGTACAAGCGCTCTGGAAGAATTGGTTCCTGTGATCTCTCCATTTTAATTCAAAAAGGTAAAAGCTATGAAAAATACTGCCATCTGGAAGACGAATGTGCCTGATATTACACGATATCCCGGGCTTGAAACAGATGTTACCACCCGTGTTGCCATCATCGGTGGTGGAATCACAGGACTTTCTGCCGGATATTTTCTGGCGAAGAATGGAGTAGAAGTCGTGGTGCTGGAATCAGAACATGTAGGGGCGGGAACTACGGGTTCTTCAACTGGTAATATTTATGTGACAATTGACGAGATGTACCATCAGGTGGCAGACAAATTTGACCGGGAAACGATGGTTTTGCTGGCCGAGTCGAGGCAGGCAGGTCTTGATACGATTGAAGAAATTATTGAAAAATATTCGATCGATTGCGATTTCAAAAAAACCTCATGGAACCTGATTGCCGAAAGCAACAAATCGGTAGAGACACTGCAAAAGGAATACGATGCTTTTGTTGAAGCCGGCATTTCAGCCATTTTTCACAAGGAGAGTGAAATTTTACCCAATGCCGAAGCCTCGCTCGAAGTCCCGGAACAGGCGCAACTCGATCCTCAAAAATACATACGCGGTTTGGCGCAAGCGGCCGCTGCGGTGGGGTGTGTGATTCACGAGAACAGCAGGGTTATGGAGATTGAAGAGACTGACTCCGGAGCTGTTGTGCTCCATACTCCGCGTGGAAAGGTGCACCCTTCTCATATCATAAAAGCAACGCATTCGCCAAAGGGAGAGAAAATTATCACTGCTTTGATGGGGCCGTATCGCGAATATGTGGTGGCGGCAAAACTCGAAGGTTCATTTCCGAAAGGTATTTACTGGTCGCAGCAAGGGAGTCATCATTATTCCATGCGCACCAGCACCGACGGCGAAGGTCAGGAATACCTCATGTGTCTGGGAGAACCACACAAAGTGGGACAAGACACCGACAACCATGAGCGCTTGCAGAGAATTGAACGATATATGCGCGAGCGGTTTCAGGTTGGGGATGTGAAATATTTCTGGGGAGCACAACATTATAAATCGGCGGATAAAATTCCTTACATCGGCACTTTTGGCGATGACCAGATTTACATCGCAACCGGATATTCTACCGATGGTCTGGTGTTCGGAACGGTGGCCGGAATTCTGCTTTGCGACCTGATCCGTGGAAAGGAAAATCCATGGAGCAAAATGTATGATCCCGGTCGGGTGAATCCGATGAAAAGCGCAGGACGGGTTTTGAAGGAGAACGTAAATGTGATGGGGCAACTCGTAAAAGATTGGGTCTTTAACGCCGATATCGAAAAAGCCGCAGACGTAGAGAAAAACGAAGGTAAATTAGTCGTGGTAGACGGTAAAAAATACGGCGCCTATCGCGATCAAAGTGGTAAGGTGCATATGGTTTCGGCGGTATGCCCCCACATGGGATGCATCGTTCACTGGAACAAGAGTGAAAGCACGTGGGATTGCCCATGTCACGGAAGCCGGTTTACGACTACAGGAAAATGTATTGAAGGCCCTTCGCTGCATGATCTGGGGAAAATGCAGAACAAGGATGCATCATAACCAGTTGATGAACGGGATTGACAACCGATTCCGGTTTTTACCGAACGGGAATGATCAACTGGGGTGTCGGATCCACTTCCACAATTCGCGGTAGTTCACCTTTTTGCCATACATCAGAATACCGGTCCGGTAAATTTTTCCGGCAAGCCATGTGGTGAATAAAAATCCGGCCACGAGTAACAGCATCGATAAACCAACCTCCAGCAATGAAACGCCCATCGCCACCCGAAGCATCATCACGATCGGCGAGGTAAGCGGAATCATCGAAAAAATCAGCGTGCTGGAACCTTCGGGATTGGTGAGCGCCATTTCGGCAACAATAAATCCGAAGATAAGCGGTATCGTAATCGGCAGCATAAATTGCTGTGTATCTGCCTCGCTGTCGACTGCGGCACCAATGGCGGCAAACAACGATGCATACAGCAGATATCCACCCAGGAAATAAAAAATAAACGATCCGATCATGACGCCCCAATTGATTTCATGAAAGAAAAGCTCGAAGAATTCATTCACCGTATCCTGCTGAATATTTTGGGTTGCATCGGTAGCCGCCTGTTGCGTCATCTGCATTTCCGAAAGCTGAGCCTGTTCGCCGAGATCCGGTAAAAATACCGACTGGGCGATGGTGGTAAGGGTAAAGGTGAGGATCACCCACAGAAAAAACTGAGTCAATCCCACCAGCGCAATGCCGATAATTTTTCCCATCATCAACTGAAATGGCTTCACCGACGATATAATCACCTCGACAATGCGGCTCGTTTTTTCTTCCATCACTCCGCGCATTACTTGCATTCCGTACAGAAAAATGAAGAAATATATGACCACAGCAAAGGCAAAACCTACGATGGCTTTTTCCTGTTTCCGGCTGGCGCGACTCATGTTGTTGACGTCGACATCCACGAGATCTACAGTCGTGTTGATCCGGCGGTATGTGTCGTAATCGAGCTCGTGCTCGCGGAGCTTTTCAACTTCGATAACGCGCTCAATCTGTTTCGAAATACTGGTTTTTACGCCCAGACTTGGTTGTTTTTTGGAAACCAGTTCAGCCACCGGATTCTCAACAATGTTGTCGTTGATGACCAGCATAATGGTGTAAGGACTCTCCTTGAATTCATCGGTGGGCATCACCTCCCGGGCGTAGTCGTATTTGATCTGGTCAGACTCTTTTAGCTGACCCTCAAAAACCGAAAGGTTATCTTCCAGCACCGGGGTTTCGTCTACCACCAGCACGTAATGCTGTGTATCGTCCGAAAGACCAAGAAAAATGGCGCCGATCATGAGACCCGCAATCAGAAACGGACCCAGCAACGTCATCAGGAGAAAGGATTTCTTCTTTACCCGGGTGAGGTATTCACGGCTGACGATGAGCGCAATTTTATTCATTGTCGGAGTATATTTCGTTTACCACTTTTATAAAAATGTCATTCATAGATGGAATCACTTCACGCACTTCCACCACTTCAACTTGGCGGATAGCGATTTGTAATAAGTCGTTGAGGGTGCGGTTGTTTAGTAATTTAATTCGGCAACTGACCAGTTCGCCCTCCTGGTGATTTTCGACCAGCTCAAAGTCCGTCCAGAGATCATTCGTGAATCCGATCATATTCCCGGAAAACTGAATTTCATAAATATGCTCTTTGAATCGGTTGCGCACGTCACGTACTTCGCCACTCAGCACTTTTCGGGAATTGTTGATCAGCGCAATGTGGTCGCAGATTTCCTCTACCGAGCCCATGTTGTGGGTAGATAAAATGATCGTTGCACCTTTTTCGCGCAGCTCGAGTATTTCTTTTTTGATCAGGTTGGCGTTGATCGGATCAAATCCGCTGAAGGGTTCATCGAGAATCAGCAGTTCCGGTTCGTGAAGTACAGTGGTGATGAATTGAACTTTCTGCGCCATTCCTTTGGAAAGTTCCTCCACTTTCTTGTGCCACCAACTACCGATTTCGAACTTGTCGAACCAGTATTTCAGTCGCACCAGAGCGTCCTGTTTCGACAGGCCTTTCAGACGGGCAAGGTACAACGCCTGTTCACCAACTTTCATTTTTTTGTACAAACCGCGTTCTTCCGGCAGATAACCGATTTTGGCGATATCACCTGGTGCCAGTGGCCGATTTTTTAAATAAACCGTTCCGCTGTCGGGACCGGTTATCTGGTTAATGATGCGGATCAGCGTGGTTTTTCCCGCTCCGTTCGGTCCCAGCAATCCGAAGATGCTTTTCTCCGGAACTTCGAAACTTACATCGTTCAGGGCGGTGTGGTTTGCGTACTGCTTTACGATATGCTCTACTTTCAGCATTTGATTTCTGAATTTGGGCAGTAAAGATATTTTGATTTTTTAAAGTGTAGAGATGTTTGTTACTGATGGTTAATAGAAATGAAATCCGGCAACCGATTCAGAGTGATAGCCTGAATGTTTAAATTTGGTTGATGAATATCAATCCGGTCATACTCTCCATTCCGGTTTTCCTGGTGCTGATAGCGGCTGAGGCGATCTACGACAGAATTAAAAACCGCCAGATGTACCGCCTCAACGACGCGGTGACCAATATTTCCTGCGGAATTGTCGAACAAATTACCGGTTTGTTTGCGAAAGTATTTACTGTGGCAGCGTATCATTTTGTTTTTACACAATTCGCGATTTTCGAAATTCCGAATCATTGGATGTGGTGGGTGGTGGCATTTATTGGCGTCGATTTTTTCTATTACTGGGCGCACCGGATGAGTCACCAGGTAAATTTTATGTGGCTCGGACATGTGGTTCATCACCAGAGCGAGGATTACAACCTGTCGGTGGCATTGCGCCAGAGTACGTTTCAGAAAATCTTCACCTTTTACTTTTATTTCCCGCTGGCGTTGCTGGGATTTCCGACAGAATGGTTTTTACTGATCGCGGCCTACAATCTGCTCTATCAGTTCTGGATTCACACCGAGGTGATCGGAAACCTGGGGCCATTTGAATATGTTTTCAATACGCCCTCGCACCACCGGGTACATCACGGCCGCGATCCGAAGTATATCGACAAAAATCATGGAGGAACACTGATTATCTGGGACCGGATATTCGGAACATTTCAGAAGGAAGAAGAGCGGCCGACGTATGGAATCACCAAACCAACAGAATCTTTCAATGCAGTATACGCCAACATTAAACCCTTTGGTGAGTTGTGGGCAGAAATGAAGCAAATGCCCGGATTGAAGAATAAAATTCTACTCGCCATCAAACCACCTGGGTGGTGGCCCGATTCGATGGGTGGGTTTCGAAAACCTCCGGCAGTTGTGAAGGCAACCTATAAAAAGTTTGATGTGCAACTTGCTCCACGGGAAGGATATTATTTGTTTGTGCAGTATCTCGCTGTGCTGGGTGGAACCGCCTGGTTTTTGTTCAATGCGCAGCACCTGGATTTCGTGATTCAGATTGTGCTGGCACTCGTGGTCGTTTATTCGGTGATGTCGTTGGGGCTGATGTTCGAAAAGAGGAAGTACGCCATGTGGGTAGAGTTTGTTCGGCTCATAATTTTTGCGAGTGCGCTCGGATGGTTTATGACGGTTGCCCATTCAACGTCGGCAGGTGTACTGATTTCAGGTGTTTTCCTGGTTGTATCCTTGTTTCACTTATTGATGATTTCTTTAAAGCCGCGGCCTGCCCATGCGCTCTGACCGCATTTTTGCCTTGGTCTTCGCGGTACTGCTGCTCAATGAAATGGCGGCAGGGATGTACCGTGAAATTTATGAAGTCTGGTATCTGGTCAGCAAGCCGATGTTGCTGCTATCGATCATTGTGTACTTCGTGTGGCAGACCGGTCGGTTTTCACACCCGATAAAGCGGTGGTTGATCCTGGGTTTTGTTTTCTCGTGGCTGGGTGATATTGCACTGATGTTTCAGGCAACGGAACCTTTTTTCCTCTATGGCCTTGCTGCGTTTCTGTTGGCGCACATCGCCTATATCCTGGCATTCAGGATTTGGGTTTACGACAATCTCGAAATTCCTTTGATGAAAAGAGCGCCGTGGATGGCTTTTCTGTTGATGATGATTGGAGTGGGTTATTTCAAAGTGCTGGAGCCGGGGCTTGGATCTATGAAACTCCCGGTGATTGTCTATATGGTCGTCATCTTGCTCATGGTATTGATGGCGCTGAATCGTTACAAAAAAGTAACCCGAAAAGGTTTTGCGTGGGTGGTATCCGGGGCATTTGCCTTTCTGGTAAGTGATTGTATTCTAGCGTACAGCAAGTTCATCGACCCGGTGGATTATGCCGGTGTGTGGATCATGCTCACCTACGGATTCGCGCAGTGGGCAATCATGCAGGGCGGTTTGGTTGAGGTGAGATATTTGAGAAGGGTGAAAGATCCGCGATAATAACTTCTGTTAAAACATTTTTGTCGCGAGGGATCTTCGGCACAAAGTTTAGAGATCACTATTTTTCAGTGTCACTCAAAGAGAACGCTGAGGACTTTAGAACTACAACTCGTCCTCCGGCAATCCCGCGTCATCAAAATCTCCGCGGAGTTCGCGAAAGCGCTTGCGGGCATCCACCAGAAACAAACTGCCCTGGTGCTCGAGCAATAATTGGCGGTACAATTCCATCGCCCTGTCTTTGTTGTTGAAAACTGTTTCTTCGAGCCGGGCCAGTTCATAGATGGCATCATCACCCAGCAAATCATATCCGTGGTTGTTGATGATGGTGGTCAGGAAAGTGCGGCATTTTTCGTGCTCGTTGCGTTTGAGTGCAATTTTATACCGTTGAAAAAGAATATCATCCTGCAGCGCATGAAACGAAAGATCGTTGCTCAATGAATCCAACGCAGCTTCGGCAGCGGTAAGCCGTCCCTGGTACACCAGCAAGTCAGCGCGGGCATATCGGATCATCGGTTCGCGAACGGTATCCAGCGCAAAATTATCGGTAATGAGCAGCGACAATTCCATTGCATCATTAGAAATCAGTTTTGATGTTGAGGCTTTCAAAACATCCAGCTGCGCCTGAGCCCACTCAAAATCCCCGGTATAATAGGAAACCTTCGCATTGTTAAATTTCGCTTCGTGCCCAATGATGTCGTGCTTGTGGTCTTTTTCTACCTGTGAATAGAGCAGAGACGCATCCCAGATATCTCCTTCAGAAAGCAGAATATCAGCCAGAGACATCTTTGAGGCAGCAATCATGCTGGGTTTCATATTCGGCAGCTGCAGCGTTTCTTCGAGCAACTGAATGGCAGTGTCGGGCTTTTGCAAACGAAATGATTGTACCAGCGCCAGTTCCCGCATCATCTCTGCTGTGTTGGCCGAGCGGCCGAGATCATTCAGAGTTGAGAAATATAGTGCTTCAAGTTCTATGAAATCTTCCCGAACGGAAGCAGGCGAGTTTTCCAGTTCGCTCTTTTTGGTATTGACCAGGTTGATGCGCGCGGAAACGTAATACGGTGAGCGGGGTTCCTTATTGGCAATGTATTCAAAACATTTGGCCGCTGTCCGGTAGTCTTTGTTGGTGAGGCACATCTGCGCCAGTTTCATCACGCGATGTCCGTCTTCACCTTTTCGCTTGTCCAATGCCTTTACCTGGATGAGCGCAGAATTGAAACTTTTTTTCTGCGTGTACAGCCAGATCAGTAATTCGGCATAGGTGTCATTGTTTGGGGCGCGTTGGGTCTTTTTCAAAAGTGTTACCCGCAGATGCTCTACTTTATCGGGTTCTTCGTTGAAGTCGATGTAGCGGTTCAATGCGTTTTGAACGGTCTGAAGATAGGCCTGGCTGAAATCGAGCAGCGTGAGATACTGTTCCACCATCAGTTCGTACTGGCCCATCATTCCGTAGAGACTGGCCATTTCGTAGTGAAACGGATAGGCATCTTTGAGTAGTTTCTTACCCCGTTCGTAGGTCTGCATGGCCTGATCGTACAAGCCTTTTCGGATAAAAGCATTGGCAAGATTGATGACCTCTCTCTGTTGAGGTTGCAGGTTCTTAATCGCATTTTGGTATTCTTTTTCTCCTTTGTCAGGATCTCCTTCACTGGTGTAGAGCTGACCGAGATCCACAAGGTAACGCGAATCGTTGAGCGTTCTTTTCAGTTGATTTTTAATCAGTTTTTCTGCCGATTTAAAATCTTCAAGTTCAGTATAGCTGGACAGCAGATAATTGTAATTGACGTCATCCGGAGATTGATCGTACAACTTCTCGTAATACATGACCGCTTTATCGAATTCACCGTTTTGATAGTAGTACTGCGCCAGCTGGCTATCGCTGGTTTGTGAGTAACTATTAAAATTTACTCCCACAGTCAGGAGCAGAAGTATAACAATATGGTAGATTGTTTTATTCAAAATCAGTTTTCGCTGTTTTCCAGGCTATCGGCCAGTTGGATAATAACGGGTTTTTGGTCCTGGTATTTTTTCTCTGTGTTTTCAAGCTTGGTTTTAATGCTGCGGGTACTGACGTCAAGCATCGCAACCGCGGTTTTTTCTTTCTGAAGAAACCGTTCTGCCATGGGTTCTGTCAGTGTTTTATGCTCCAGATCTTTCCGGAGATGCTCCAGTTGATTGGTGGTGTATTCGAGTTCCTTTTCTACCTGACCGTATTCGCCTTCCATGCGCTTATAGCCTTTCCAAATCAGTCGGTAATCAGATACTTTAAAAGCTATGTCGCGCGGCATGGTATCGTTGGCAGTTTTGAAATAGCGCTCCACCCGTTCAATATCCTTCATCATATCTGCCCGGTTTTCGTAATGTTTGTCATAATCGATGTTCGCAAAAAGCACGTTCAGTTCTTCCATCACCGTTTGCAGACTGTCGCAGGTTTCTATTCTCTGAGCATGGGGATTGTTGTTGCATCCGCTGATAGCGACAGCCGCAACTATTGCGCCGCAACCAAGCAGCACTCTGGATAATTCTAGTAATCTATTCATTTTTCAATGGTTTTAAATCCGGCGTATGGAACCAGAATTTCCGGAAGGTTTATTCCTGTTTCGGTCTGATTGTTTTCGAGAAGCGCAGCAAGAATTCGGGGGAGAGCCAGCGCACTACCGTTAAGTGTGTGTGCAAGAACGGGTTTTTTCGTATCTGCTCCCTTGTATCGCAATTTGAGACGATTGCTTTGGAAGGTCTCGAAATTGGATATAGAACTGACTTCGAGCCATTTTTTCTGAGCCGCAGAATAGACTTCCATGTCGTAGGTCATTGCCGATGCAAAACCCAGGTCGCCTCCGCAAAGTTTGAGTACGCGGTACGGCAATTCCAGTTTTTGTAGCAATTCTTCTACATGTGCAACCATTTTTTCGAGTACATTATAAGAATCTTCGGGCTCAACAATCTGAACGATTTCTACTTTGTCGAACTGGTGCAATCTGTTTAATCCGCGTACATCTTTTCCGTATGATCCGGCCTCTCTTCGGAAACAAGGTGTGTAGCCACAAAGCATCACCGGAAAATCCTTTTCGTCGAGAATTACATCGCGGTAAATATTGGTAAGCGGCACTTCGGCGGTGGGAATGAGATAGAGATCATCTTTGGCGGCATGATACATCTGTCCTTCCTTGTCCGGCAACTGGCCTGTACCGATTCCTGAAGCTTCGTTAACCAACAGCGGTGGAATGATTTCCTGATATCCTGCTTCTGTTGCTTCGTTTAGGAAAAAGTTGATCAGTGCGCGCTGCAATTTGGCTCCCTTTCCGGTATAAACCGGAAATCCTGCTCCGGTGATTTTTACACCCAGTTCAAAATCGATGAGCTTATACCGATCGGCAAGATCCCAGTGGGGTAGCGCTGTTTCGGACAGTGTCACTTCCGGACCACCTTCGCGCACCACTTCGTTGTCTGTTTCGTTCGATCCTTTCGGCACTGAAGTGTGCGGAGCATTGGGCACCTGATACAAACACTCTTTGAGATCTCTTTCGGTAGCTTGTAAAGTTTCTTTGAGTTCGGTGCTGCGCTCTTTTAGTTCGGACGTCTGTTTTTTCAGGTCGTTCGCTTCATCCGCTTTACCCGATTTATACAGCACGCCAATCTGTCCCGCCAACTGATTGCTTTTCGCGAGGATTTCATCGAGCTCGCTCTGGGTGCTTTTGCGGGCATCATCCAGTTTCAGAATCTGATCGATCAGTGCATCATAGCTGGCATTGCTGCGCCGGGCCAATCTGTTTTTAATTTCTGCCGTGTTGGAACGTATGTTAGAAACTTCAAGCATTCAAATATTTTTTAGGCGTGTAAAGTTACGGATACAAAAAAACTCCTGACGCAGCGCCAGGAGTTTTATTGAATAATGTGTGCTTGTTTTAGTTCGATTCTTCCGGTACAACAACCGATACGAACGACCGATCATTACCTTTTTTACGGAAGGTAACGATGCCGTCAGCCTTTGCAAAAAGGGTGTGGTCTTTACCAATTCCGACATTGGTGCCGGGATGGTGCTGTGTTCCACGTTGACGAACAATAATGTTACCGCTGATGGCTTTTTGTCCACCAAATATTTTTACGCCCAATCGCTTACTGTGCGATTCGCGACCGTTTTTAGAACTACCGACTCCTTTTTTATGTGCCATTATTTCCCGGTTTTATTCGTTAATTAATTGTCGTCTTTTTTCTCTGCGCTTTCATCCTTTGCTTTGCTTTCTGCTTTTGGAGCAGCTTTTGGCTTAGGAGTAGCTTTTGCCGGAGCGGCTTCTGCCGACTTTGGCTCAGCGGCTTTGGTCTCTGCCTGAGCTTTTGGCTTGGCAGTTTCCTCTGCTTTCGGTGCCGCTTTAGCTTTCGGTTCAGCTTTGGCCTCTGGCTTCTCGTCTTTTTTCTTAGAACCACTCTCAAGAATCTGCTGAATCTCGATCTGGGTCAGATATTGACGATGGCCGTTGGATTTCTGATATCCTTTACGACGTTTCTTTTTAAAGACGATCACTTTGTCGCCTTTCAGATGACCGATTACCTTTGCGCTAACCGAGGCACCTGATATAGCCGGGGCGCCAACGTTCACTTTTCCACCGTTGTCAACCAAAAGCACATTGTCAAAACTGACCGTGTCGCCTTCTTTGGCATTCAAACGATGTACATAAAGACGCTGATCTTTAGCAACTTTAAACTGCTGCCCTGCTATCTCAACTACTGCGTACATGTTTCCTTTATTTAGAATTGGGGCGCGAAGGTACAAATAAGAATCAGTATGCTCAAATATTGCGCGGCTTGTTTTTTGGAATGAGGAATTATTTTTATTCGCTCGCTCCCGAAGTGCCAACAGAAACAGCCGTATTGGTGGTTTCTTTCCGTTTGTTCACCATATAAACACCTGATATGATCACCGCAGTGAACAGTAAGTCGAGCCATGAAATTACTTCGCTGTCCATAAATCCCCAGAAAACAGCCACCACCGGAATCAGATAGGTGACCGAAGAGGCGAAAAGTGCATTGCTGATTTTTATAAGATGGTTGAAGAGTATCAACGCCACCGCTGTTCCGAGCACGGCCAGCACGGCCACATACGGAAGTCCTTCCTGGATTTTTTGGGAATGAAGCACTTCATTGAAAAATCCATCGTAGATCAAAAAAGCAAGACAAACAGGACTGACCCAAACCATAGCAAGTCCGGTGATTTGAACTGAACCGAGCCCGGTGAGATTGTTTTTTATGACATTCACGCTGATGGCATAGCAGACAGTAGCAAGTGCTACGCTGGCATAAGCCCAGAGCGGTGCTCCTGAAATACCATGGCTGTGTTCAAAAACCAGCATCATTGCGCCGGCGAGCGCTACCACAATGCCAATGTAGTTGATGACCGGATAGCGTTTACGATACAGGAAAAATGCTACCATCAGTGTAAAAAGGGGAGTGAGTGCATTGAGAACTCCGGTGATGCTGCTGTTCAGTTCGGTTTGGGCAGTGGTGAACAAAAATGCGGGCAAACCATTTCCGGCCCATCCTACAATCGCCAGTGGAACCGCAAATTTGATGAGGTTCGCACGAAATTTTCTCAGGACGAAAGGAAGCATAACGGCACTTGCAATCACCATACGAAGCGCTGCTACCTGTGTGTTCGAAAGCAGTGGATTGCCCTGACCGTCAGTCATTGCCTTTTTCATGAGAATAAACGAACTGCCCCAAATGGTAGCCAGCAGGATGAGCAATCCCCAGGATATCAGCAGATGTTTGGTTTTGACGGGCATTAAGTGAAATTTGAGGATGCAAAAATCAACATATTTCCATCATTATTCGGTGGATATTCATTAATTTCGCAGGATTCTGTGAATAAACCCGATGCTATGAAAAACGCTTTGCTTATCTCCATCTCCGTTGCGGTTGTTGTAGCTGCATGCCAATCCTCTGCAACCACTGAATCAGTGGCGGAAAAAGAAATTAAAACCGTTGTCAACCGGATTGAAACCGAAGGCGTTGGTAAAACCGTGGCACATCTCGAAATTGAGGGTATGGGTTGCGTTATGGCGTGCGGAAGCGCCATTAAAAAAACATTGACCGGTCTGGATGGTGTGATTCTTACAGAAATTGACTTCGAAAGCGAACGAGAATCTAATTTTGCGATCGTAGAGTATGACGGGAAAAAAGTGAGTAGCGAGGAAATGGTGATGGCGGTGAATGAGCTAAGAAAAGGTCATTACAAAGTAAGTGGAGTGGTCATTGAAGAATATGTTTCCAATGCTGTCAAATCAGATTCACCGGCTACAGAAGAATCCAAAACGGGTGGGGCTAAAAAATCATTGTTAGAACCTACCATCGACACCCGAAGCATCACCTTTCCCAATATCCTCGATATTCTGAACAGACTGAAATAACGTTTGGTAATTCCATTGACTGTTTTTTGCGAATAATTCGTTTTCGCCACCCCCCGTATTTTTATTTTTTGATCATAGACCATTGTCTAATTTTGCATCCTCAATAAATCCGGGTGCAAAAGAAGATACTTGTTACAGGCCAGATCTCCCTTTTACTGGTTTTTCTGGTGATGCTCGCCGGGTCGGTAGTGCGAATGACAGGCTCCGGAATGGGCTGTCCCGACTGGCCGAAGTGCTTCGGCTACTACATCCCTCCAACCGATGAAGCACAATTGACCTGGACACCAAACCACAAGTATTTGCACGGTCAGATGATCATCTCAAATGAGTCGCTGTTGGTGGCTGGTTCGGATTTTATTTCAGATGAAGAAATGAACCCGGAAAACTGGCGGGTTTACGATAAACACGATTACGCAATCTTCAATCCGACGCACACCTGGATTGAATACATCAACCGCCTTTTTGGAGCATTGTCCGGAATTCCGGTTGCTGTTTTGTTGGTGCTCAGCTTATTTCACGTCAGAAAAGATCCTACTAATTTTGTGCTGAGCCTGCTGGCAATGGCAGCGCTGGGATACGTTGCATGGTTAGGAAAACTTGTAGTAGACGGCCATTTGATACCACACAGCATCACCTATCACATGTTCGGTGCGCTGGCGGTTATGTTTTTAATTATTGCGGTTATTCACCGAAACCGTCGAACCAGGATGATCGGAATACAGCCGTCTTCTTTGCTGCGGGTGTTGGGAATCGTTGTATTGCTATTTTCACTGATCCAGATTTTTCTGGGGACGAATGTTCGTGAAGAGGTGGATGCAATTGGTTCAACTTTCGAAAGAACACAATGGATTGATCAGCTCGGAAGTTTGTTTCTCTTTCATCGTAGCTTTTCTATTGCCGTGGTAGCCATCAATGCATGGTTTATATATTCTCTATTGAAAATTGGTTGGCCCCTTAAATGGCCGATGGTTCTCATTGCTTTTATCAGCCTTGAAATAATAGCCGGTGTGGTGATGAATTACGCAGGCTTTCCGGCACTAATGCAGCCGGTTCATTTATTGTCGGCTATTTTTATAGGTGCGGTGCAGTTTTATCTGTGTCTGCAATTGTGGTTTGGAACCAGCAGAGAATTAGTCGCAGGCTGATTGCCGCCACTGCAGCGTTTCCACAAGGTATTCGACATCACGCGCAATAAAGTCTACTACGGGCTCCAACGAATCGCTGTTGACGTGGGCATTGAAATACAGCGATCCACGTAAAAAATGATTGACGCTGTCGGTCACATAAAACTGCAGTGGTGACGCAACATCACCGGTGAGGTGGTAAACAAGTCCGTAGACACAATTTGAATCGTTACTCACCAGGCTGGTAATGATGTCGTTGGCCTTTACGTGGTGTTCGTACGACAGTTGATGGCTTTCTTCGAGCAGATTGCGCAAATCATCCTCAACCGGTTTATAAGTGAAATGGATTTTGGCTTTGTTATCCGGAAAATTAAGGTTGAACCAGCAACTTTCCGGTTTGTCGGCGCGGAGTTCAAACTGGCTGTAGGTCGGAATCTCAATTACAAACGGACATTCAATATCCACCACGTTGTATTCTTTTTCGGGAAGATCAATCCTGAAATAAGCTTTAGGACGTGGCACCGGATCTTCGGTACAGCCGGAAATGAAGATGATTATTAGAAGAATTGTACCTAAAATTTTCAATGTGGCTGATGATTATTGATCGTGATTTTTACGCGTTTAATTTTTCTTTTGTCGGCTGCATCTATCGTAAAGGTATAGTGTTCGAAATGGATGCGCTCATTCTTTTTCGGGATTTTACCGGCCAGTTCCAGAATGAATCCTGCCAGAGAATCGGCTTCTCCTTTGTGGGTTTCAAACGGTGCTTCATCAATTTCAAGTATGCGGTAGAGATCCACGAGCAGCGTTTTTCCTTCAAAAATATAATTGTGATCGTCGAGCCGGGAGTAGACAATTTCCTCGTCGTCAAATTCATCGGTGATATCACCCACAATTTCTTCAATCACATCCTCGAGCGTTACAATTCCGGATGTCCCTCCGTATTCATCCACAACGATGGCGAGGTGAATTTTTTTCTCCTGAAACTCTTTCAGTAAATCATCCAGCTTTTTATTCTCCGGAATATAAAACGGGTTGCGCACAAGGGTCTGCCACTTGAAATTAGATCTGTCGGCGTAAGGCAGCAGGTCTTTCAGGTAAAGCGTACCAACCACTTCGTCAAATGATTCCTTTATAATAGGAATACGGGAATAACCGGATTCGAGAATTCCTTTGATCAGCGTTTCGTACGAAGTTTTAATATCAAAAGCAGTTGTTTCTGTGCGCGGTCGCATGATTTGCCGCACTTCGATGTTTCCGAATTTTACAATTCCTTCGAGAATGCGATGTTCTTCCTTTGTTGTTTCCTGGTCGCGGGTTAGCTCCAGGGCGTGTTCAAGTTCATCAAAACTAACGTCGTTGTTGTGATTTGTGCGCCGCAGGTTTTTACTCAGGAAATTCGATCCATGTACAAGAACCCCACTCAACGGAGAAAATATTTTTGAAATAGCTGACAACGGAGACGCCATAAAAAGTGCCATGCGCAATGGGTTCGATGCAGCATAAATCTTGGGAATTACTTCGCCGAAAAGTAGAATGATGGCTGTTACAACAACAACTTCTATCACAAATTCCAGCAATTCATTATCTGCTGTAAAAATGTTTCCGAGAATAAATGCTGATATCACGATAATTCCAATATTCACTAAATTATTGGATATTAGAATGGTGGCGAGTAAGCGTGAGGGTTTGCTCAGCAATTCGATGACCCGCTTATGGGATACCGAAGGGTTTTCTTCGAGGGTTTTTACATCACCGGGAGAGAGGGAGAAATAGGCAACTTCGGAGCCGGATACCATTGCAGAACAAACCAGCAGTACCAACAAGGCCACAATGGCTCCCAAAGTAACAGCATCCGGTCCGCTTAATGTTGTCGCCAGGATACAATGAAAGGGTTCGCTTAGGGGAGGGTTCACTATACGTTATAAATGTGTTGCCCGATATTAAAAGGGTAAGTCGTCTTCTTCTGATTCAATATCCGGAGCATTGCTGCCGGTATTACCGGATTCAACAGATTCATTCCGGGGTTCCGGACGTTCGGATCTGCCGCTGTCGCCATCGGATTTTCCGCCGAGCATGGTCATTTCATTGGCTACAATTTCGGTCATATACCGCTGATTGCCTTCTTTATCCTGATAGCTGCGCGTCTGGATTTTTCCTTCTACGTAAATTTGTTTTCCTTTTTCCAGAAATCGCTCTGCGACATCCGCCAGTCCGCGCCACATAACTATGTTGTGCCATTCGGTGCGGGTTATGGTTTGGCCGGTATTCCGATCCTTATATGATTCGGAGGTTGCCAGCGGAAAAGAGCAAACTTTTACTCCGTTTTCGAGCGTTCGTACTTCCGGATCTTTTCCGAGGTTTCCGAGTAGAATTACTTTATTTACACCAGCCATAAGTCTTAATTTTCTGCAAATATATCGGGTTTAAATTACAATTTTATTTTGTTTCTGTGAAAATCCATTCTGACAGGTAGCGTTCTACCGGTTTGGGTACCGCAAATTTCTCAAGATCGGCAGGCTCACCAATGAATATCAACCGATCTGTCGGAGAATATTCATCCAGTTCAAAGCGCCAGAAACGGGCAATTATTTTCCGGTGAGTAAGTAAATGAGCTACCGGTTTGGAAGCTTCCGCAAACTTTAAAGATGGAAGTCCGGATTGTGTGGCGGCATGTTGTATTTCCGTTCGGGTAGATTTTTTTCTGCTGCTCAGTAGCGGAAATTCGTACAAGTTTCCCCAGATTCCGCTGGATGGACGTTGTTGAAGAAAAACTCCATTGTTCACGCGGATCACGAAATAATTCAGGTGCATCAATTCTTTTCGCGTGACTTTTGATTTCACCGGAAGTTCTGCTACGCGATCATTTTTCAGGGCTATACAACTGTTATTAAAAGGACAGATTTCGCATTGCGGATTTGAGGGCGTACATATTAACGCACCAAATTCCATTATTGCCTGATTAAAATTTCCGGGTTGTTCTTTGTTGAGCAGCGATCCCGCCAAATTCTGAAATTCTTTTTTGCCCCGGGTCGAATCAATTGGTGTTTCAATGCCAAAATGCCGGCTTAAAAAGCGATAGACATTACCGTCTACAACGGCTACAGGTTCCTCATAACAAATGGAAGCAATCGCGGCGGCAGAATAAGTTCCGACACCTTTCAGTTTGAGCAGGTCGAGATAGTTGTCAGGAAATTTCCCATCGAACTCGTGCACCACCTGTTTGGCTGCCGTGTGAAGATTTCGTGCCCTGGAATAATATCCTAACCCCTGCCAGAGTTTGAGTATTTCTTCTTCTCTGGCCGAGGCCAATGCTTCAACAGTAGGGTAGTTTTGAATAAAACGGATATAATAAGGTAAACCTTGCTGGATCCTGGTCTGTTGCAAGATGATTTCTGAAAGCCATACGCGATATGGAGTCGGCTCGGTTCGCCATGGTAATTGGCGTTTATTTTTTGAATACCAAGTGTTTAGCACTGATGTGAAATTCATTGATGGGGTAAAAAGGGGTGTTAAATGCTTCAATTTCAAAGTTAATCGAATTTATGTTTGACGTATCAGCCTGATCTTTATATTTGCCACTGAAACGAAACATTTTTGAAACTTTTAATTAAAGCTTAATAATTATGACTAAAGCAGATTTGGTGAGTGAAATTTCTGAAAAAACCGGAGTTGAAAAAGCGGCGGTTCAATCAACGATCGAAACTTTCATGACTTCCGTTAAAGGATCTTTGGAAAAAGGTGAGAACGTATACCTACGAGGATTTGGAAGTTTTATTGTGAAGAAACGCGCAAAGAAAACCGGACGAAACATTTCCAAAAACACCACGATCATTATTCCTGAGCACTTTATTCCTGCATTTAAACCTGCAAAAGTGTTTGTAGAAAAAGTAAGATCTAAGGTGAAGAAGAAGAAATAACCTGTGAATATTATTTTTCTCATGAGCAGCCAAAAGAAACCACAATTTGTTGTACTTTTGGCTGCTCTTTTTTTGATAGTTCTTTTAATACTTGCTCCGCGAATTCCAAGGGAATACAGAGAAATGGCTGAAGAAGTTTCGCTTCAATCAGCCGACCCTATGGAACAACGGATCAATGAAGCGGTAGCAATGGTGCAGAGCGGAAACAATCCCATGCAAGGCATTATGATGCTCCGCGAAATTCTTGAAGAGGAGCCGGATCAGGTAGAAGTCCATTGGCACCTGGCGCATTTTTCGGTTCAGAGCGGCCAGTTCGATAAGGCTGCAGAACGTTTCGAGAAAGTGGTAGAACTCGATCAGGCAGGAGAATTTCCTGATGCTCGGTTTTATCTGGGTAAGACATACGCGTCGCTCAACAGAAATGAAGAAGCTATCCGGCATTTTGAACAGTATCTTGTACAAACTACCGATAGCACTGTTAAAAGAAGAGTAGAAGAGTTTATTACAGAATTGAAGAAATAACAGATAAAAGTTTTGAGTTATGCCAAGCGGTAAGAAAAGAAAAAGACATAAAATGTCTACCCATAAACGCAAAAAACGTTTAAGAAAAAACCGACACAAGAAGAAGAAGTAATTCTTGATTCAGGTCCTTACGATAACTACTTCCTGTTAGCATCTTCCTGGATTGTTGAACATGCAACTGTGGGCTTTATAGTTCTGCAGATTGCACAATTCGTGTATTGTGGCGTTTGAACTTATTATAGATGCGAATTCCAAGGAATCGCAACTTGCATTGCTCGATAATAAAGAGCTGGTTGAACTGCATCGGGAAAAAACAAATCCCGAATTTGCAGTTGGCGATATTTATCTGGGAAAAGTCAAAAAAGTAATACCCAATCTCAACGCAGCTTTTGTTGATGTTGGATATTCTAAAGACGCTTTTCTACATTACCTCGACCTGGGACAACAGTATAGTTCTGCCAGCACATGGGTGAAACTTGTACAGTCGAAAAAATTCAATTCTGCCGATCTCGCCAATTTCCGGCAAGAGGCGGATATTGATAAAAACGGAAAGATCAAAGACCAGCTCTCGACCGGTCAGCACATTCTCGTGCAGATTGCCAAAGAGCCCATTTCTACCAAAGGTCCAAGACTTACGGCCGAAATTACCATTGCCGGACGATACCTGATTCTGGTTCCGTTTTCTTCGAAGATTTCAATTTCGCAGAAAATCACCGATCAGAAAGAGCGAACCCGTCTCAAACGGCTGATGCAGAGTATCAAGCCAAAGGGTTTTGGTGTAATTATTCGTACCGTTGCAGAGAACAAAAAGGTGGCTCAGCTCGACTCGGACCTGTTGAATTCTTACGAACGTTGGAAAACCCTGCACAAGAATCTGGCATATGCAAAGCCAGTGAAGCGCGTTTTGGGCGAGATCGATAAAACCAGCGTTGTTCTTCGTGATCTGCTCAATAAAGAATTCAATACCATCCGGGTCAACAGCTCTGAGATGGCTGAAGAAATTAAAACCTATCTCCGAAAGGTAGCACCCGATCACGAAAAGATCGTAAAATTATACAACGGTAAAACCGACATTTTCGAGTTTTTCAATGTTCAGAAGCAGATAAAATCCTCCTTCGGTCGGCAGGTGAATTTACCAAGCGGAGGATATCTGATTATCGAACATACCGAAGCGATGCACGTGGTGGACGTAAACAGCGGAAATCGTAAGAGTGCTGAGAAAAATCAGGAACAGAACGCGCTGGAAACGAATCTGGAGTCGGCAAAGGAATTGGCCCGTGTCCTGAGATTGCGCGATATGGGCGGAATTATTGTCGTGGATTTCATCGATATGCAGGATCGCAACAACCAGAAGTTGTTGTACGAGAAGATGAAGGAATACATGAAAGACGACCGTGCTAAGCACAACGTCCTTCCTCCGAGTAAATTCGGAGTAGTTGAAATCACTCGTCAGCGGGTTCGGCCGGAGACCAACATCGAAACAACCGAACATTGTCCGACCTGCGGTGGAACGGGAAAAGTTGAAGCCACTCTGCTTGTTCCGGATGAAATTGAAAACCACCTGCGGCACATCGTCGAAGAACGAAATCCGAAGAAAGTTGAAATTCATTGCAGTCCGTTTCTGGCGGCCTATTTTAAAAAAGGTCTGATTTCAATCGAACGTAAATGGCGGTTCAAATACAAGCGTCCCGTGGTGTTTGTCCCCAATTCGGCCATGCAGTTTCTCGAGTACCATTTCTTTGATGAGGTACAGCAGGAGATAGAATTTTAGCGTAAATTTTTTCGGTGGTTGCTAAAGTATGGAATACCGTCAGCCAAAATACCGCCTTTCTGAAGCACTGGATAGAATAAAAGTCTGGTGCGACTTGCAGGAGCGCGCACAACAGGAGGTGCGGGATAAACTGTATAGCTGGGGATTGCATCAGCAGGAAGTCGAATCCTTAATCGCTGAATTAATTGGTGCTAATTATCTCAATGAAGAGCGATTTGCCAGAGCATATGTCAGCGGAAAGTTTCGCATCAAGCGCTGGGGACGAAAGAAAATCATCAACGGATTAAAATTCAGAAAAATCAGTAGCCACTGTATTCGACTGGGGCTGCAGGAAATTGATGAGCAGGAATACGAAAGCGTAATTGCTGCGCTGATTGAAAAAAAATCAGCGACTACTAAGGATCGTGAAGAGTATATTCGGCGACAGAAAATTGCAGCGTATCTGGTACAGCGCGGTTTCGAATCGGAGCTGGTGTGGCCGAAAATAGAATCGTATTTCAAGGTCTGAAGGGAATCTTTTTTAGACTTCGTATCCTTTCCAAAATACTAATTTTGAAAAATGATTCAGCAAGAACAACTACAGGATTTTGAGAAGCGTTTGAAAGCGCTGCGGGGATATCTGGATATCGATCATAAACTGGAACAGATTCGGGAAGAAGAGAAGTTGACGGAGGATCCGGATTTCTGGAGTGATTCCAAAAAAGCTGAACAGGTTCTTAAGCAAATCCGCAGTAAAAAATCATGGACCGATGCCTATCAGCAGGCAGAATCAGCGCTGGAAGATCTTCAGGTGCTGTTTGACTTTTTTAAAGAAGGAGAAGCAAGCGAAGAAGAGCTGGATCAGCAGTACCAAAAGTTGTCGGAGGTCATGGACGATCTCGAATTCCGGAATATGCTATCCGGTGAAGAAGACGGCCTATCGGCGATTCTGCAAATTACTGCCGGTGCAGGAGGAACGGAAAGTTGCGACTGGGCGCAGATGCTGATGCGGATGTACATCATGTGGGCCGAGAATAAAGGGTATAAATTAAGAGAACTCGATCTGCAACAAGGCGAGGTAGCCGGGATAAAACAAGTCACCATTGAAGTGGATGGTGAATATGCCTTTGGAAATTTAAAAGGCGAGAATGGAGTTCACCGCCTGGTCCGGATATCGCCATACGACAGCAGTGCACGACGCCATACATCGTTTGTATCGGTTTATGTGTATCCGTTGGTAGATGATTCTATTCAAATTGACATCAATCCCGCAGACATTTCCTGGGATACTTATCGTTCAAGCGGAGCCGGTGGGCAAGCGGTAAATAAAATTGAAACAGCAGTCAGGTTGAAACATGCACCCACCGGGATTATTATTGAAAATTCCGAAACCCGGTCTCAGTTCGAAAATAAGGATAAAGCGTTGCAGTTGCTCAAATCACAGTTATACGAACTGGAATTGAGCAAGAAAAATGAAGCACGCGCAGAAATAGAGGCGGGCAAGAAAAAGATAGAGTGGGGTTCGCAGATCAGAAACTATGTACTGCATCCTTACAAGTTGGTTAAGGATGTACGAACCGGTGCAGAAACCAGCAATGTAGAAGACGTGTTGAACGGAGAGATTGATGAATTCCTACGAGCCTATCTGATGCAGGCAGGTTCCGCAAAAAATTAAATTGACATGAGCAGCATTACCATTTATCACAATCCGAGATGTTCAAAAAGCCGGCAATCACTGGAGCTCCTCCGCGAGCATGGTGAGGAGCCTAAAATCATTGAATATTTGAAAGACACTCCCACGCGGGAAGAACTACAGACAATACTCGCAAAGCTCAACCTGAATCCAACCGATATTTTGCGCACCGGCGAACAGATATTTAAGGAAAAGTTCAAGTCGATGCAATTTAGCGAAGAGGAATGGCTGGAAGAATCGCTGCTGGAGCCCGCCCCGCGGGCGCCCCCGGAGGCCGGGGCCGATTCGGCCGGGCTCGCGGCTGCTTCCGCCTCGGTCAGCGTGCGGACGTCGATCGTGC
>CALDPJ010000203.1 GCA_937911795.1 uncultured Flavobacteriales bacterium
GATCATTTACAAAAACATAACTACCGTCATATTCAATATTACACATATGTCCTCCATGCACAGCGAAACCTACGGGATTATTGGTGTCTATCGGATTTATATCTTCAAATAAATAACTCATCGTTGCGGCACTATTTTGCCCATTAATCATGGCAAAGCAAGTTACTTCGTCCATATTCTCGTTCTCATAACTAATCAGGATGTAATTCTCTACATACCGGTTTGTGTCTGTGACATTAGAAGCAGGAGGGGATAATTGTACATTCAATACTCCGGAAGCACCGATTGCAACATCTGTAATGTCATGTATAATAGTTGAAAGGGTTCTAGGATCGCCAGCTGTGGAAAATGAGATAAATGAATTGGATGCAAACTCATTATTTTGTAAATCTATTGCTTCTCCATTGAGGTAAATAATATTGTTTTCGGGATCGAAATATTTAGAAACAAACAGGAATGCTCGTTTGATTGTGCTGCCCGGTTCTATATATAGTTCAATCTCTCCCGGTAGATCTGAAAAAGCCGGACTAAACCCACCTCCGGTAATACCCCCTTTAAAAGTATCCTGATAATAAACTAACTGTGCGGATAACGGTGCAACACCGAAAGTGCAGATAATTATGAACATACAGGATAGCCGCGTAAACATGGGTCTAAAATATGGATTTTGAATTTATCCGCGAGTTCAACGCCGGCGATGTTGGATTCGAAGAAATCACGATCGGCAACTGGTCACCGGGTCTTTACATTGCCAAACTGCTGGTGAACGGGCAGACATTTGACACGGTAAAAATTAGCGTGGTGCGATAGGAGAATTTTCCTTAAACAGCATAAATATGAAACCGGCCTCAGAGATGGGGCCGGTTTTTTTTTTGTAGAATTAGAAGATAAAATAGTTTAAGATCCCTGCTTCTACAAAAGGAATTGTAATAAGTCAAATCCATTATTCCTACCTTTGCCCCATCATCTTTCAACAAGATATGCATCAAGAACGTCAAGCGCTTTCCGAAACCTTTAAGCTGATTGATCAGCACCTGGAAACGCTGAAAGATCCCAACCTCAAGGTCAACGAATTCATGTTGCCCGACGCGCTGAAAAGCCGGTTCGATTTTGAACTGCGCGATCAAGGAACAGATTACGAAGCACTGATCAGCTATCTCCGTCAATACCTGCACTACAGCGTAAAAACCGGAAGCAAACAATACCTCAACCAGTTGTTCGGCGGCACGAACCTGCCTGCTTTGCTCGGTGAGTTTATTACCAGCCTTTCCAACACTTCGATGTACACCTACGAGGTTTCGCCCGTGGCTACACTCATGGAATCCGAAATCATCCGTAAAATGAATTCCTTTACAGGATTCAGCAACGGCGATGGTATTTTCCTGACCGGTGGCAGCAACACGAACCTGGTGGCGATGATCAGCGCGCGAAACCGCAAATTTCCGGAAACCAAAAGAAAAGGAATCAACCACCTCTCCCCGCTCACGGCTTTTGTTTCGGAACGATCTCATTTCTCCTTTACAAAAGGGGCCAACGCCATTGGTATCGGGAGCGATAACATTATCAAAGTCAAAACCGATGATTGGGGTAAAATGGATCCGGTTGCACTGGAGACCGCAATTGAGGCCAGTATTGCGGCAGGAAATCTTCCATTCTTTATCGGAGCCACCTGCGGAACCACCGAAACCGGAGCTTTCGATCCGCTCGACAAATTGGTTCCGATTGCGAAAAAATACAACCTCTGGCTACACGCCGATGGTTCGTGGGGAGGTTCGGCCATTATGAGCCCGAAGCAGCGCCACTTATTTACCGGGATTGAAGAATGTGATTCCTTTTCGTGGAACCCGCACAAACTCATGAACATTCCGCTGATTTGTTCTGTGCTGCTGGTCAGAGAAAAAGGATGGTTGTATGATTACTTCAACACCTTCGATACTTCTTATATATATCACGAAGACGAAACATCCGAATATGATCTCGGGCCAAAATCGTTACAATGCGGACGACGCGTGGATGCACTGAAACTCTGGCTTGCATGGAAGTATTACGGAGACGAGGGTTACGTAGAACGAATTGATCACCTTTTCGATCTCGCAGCGTATGCTACTGAATGGGTTGATCGTCACCCTCAACTACAGCTCATGTTTCCGACGCAGTCTCTGAATGTCAATTTCAGGTTCAGCGATCCGGAAATAACCGATCATGATGAATTCAACCGTCAGGTACGACAGAATCTGCTGGTTTCTGGCAAAAGCATGGTAAACTACTGCCACCTCGAAAAAGGGTTGTCAATCCGGTTGATTCTACTGAACCCTGAACTTTCTACCGGCGATATAGATCTGTTTTTCGGAAACTTTATTGCTGCTGCCGAAGAACTTAAACAACTGAATAAGGTGCCAGCGTGAAAATTATTTAGAAAACTGAAACCAAAAACGAATCACCTCCGTTAGATAGGCTCATTCTGTTTGGTTAATAGATTGGTTAAGGTTATCCTTGGAAAGCGGTTGTTGAAAGACAGCCGCTTTTTTTATTACCAGTTTTTTACTTTCCGGTCAATAAGAAACGGACCAAAAGGAATCAGTGAAGCCAATCCGGCGATGACAACTTTTTTGAACGACCAACCCAATTGTACCGCTGCGGCCAGTAAGGTGATGCAATAGGCAACGAATAAAGCGCCGTGTGCCCAGCCGACATATTTAACCGCGAGCGGCATCTCCAGAAAATATTTGAGTGGCATTGCGATAAAAAGAAGGATCAGATAGCTAAGTCCTTCGAGTATTCCAACCAGCCGAAAACGATCCCGCGGATTGTGTTGTAATAATGTCCTGTCCATAATGACTGCAAAGGTACGATTCTTCGGATTCTTAATTATAAATCACCACAAACTACCCCGGGAGTCAGCCCACGAACACTACTGACATATAGATACTTAACACAACGAATACAGAAAAAACAAAATATTTCCAGATCGGGTGAAACATTGGCACCGGCTTTGCGTAAACAGAGTTGATTTGGTTAATAGATTGGTTAACATGATTGGTTAAAGTGCGAAGACCCCGGCATCCCGCCGGGGTCTTCGTTTTTTATACCGTTACTGTCCTTTGCTATATCTGAATAACCAGATACCTGGTGATGCTCCAGAATTCTGCAGGATCATTGATTACCAGTTTATAATCTTCGTCGCTCTCTCCAACAAATTCGTACGATCCACTTGGGTGATTGGATAAAACCTCAGCTTTCATACTGTTCAGGTTGATTTCCCTCATTTCGCGTCGATCAATGGACACAAAATCTTCGCGTACAAAATCCTGCTGTACCTGTTTTCCGGCCAGGATTCCTGCACGTTCAGCAATACCCTTTTCTTTTAGTTCTTTAAAAGTTCCGATTACGTAATAAGCCATATTGGCATCATCGGTGATGGTTTGAATCGTACCTTGATTGGTACGGATTTCATTGGCCAGCTCCTCATTCATTTTATTGAGAATATCAATCGTGAAATTGGCCGCCACCAAATTCTTCTTGAGTTCAGCAATTTCTTCATCCTTGGCCGCTATCTGCGCCTCCAGACCAGCTACCAGATTTTTAAACCGGCCTACTTCTTCATGAAACCGCGAAATGGTGGCATTTAACTCGCTGATTTGTTCGCGGTTTGCCTGCAACAATGCGTTGATATCCTGGATTTCGGCTTCAATGGCTTCGCGCTGATCTACGCTCAGTTGAACATCTCCGCTTTCCATCCGGATGGTTTCTTCAGATTCGCGAATCATCGCCAGATTTCGGCTGATGGTGGCAAAGGTTTCATCAAAAGCACGCAGAACAGAATCCTTTTCTGCAGATTCACGCGCAAGTTCTTCGTTGCTGGCTTCAAGTTCAGCAATTCGTTCATCCTTTTCTGTACCCGAACCATCGAATTGCTCACAGGAGAAAAACAGGCCGGCTAAAAGGAAAAAAGAAAGTAAATATTTCATGTATCAGTTTTTAGGTTGACGTCAAAGTTAGCGATTCAAGGCACAATCGCGACATTCTGTTAAAATTAGAAAATAAATTTTTGAAAAAAGCTTGGTCACTTTTCTGGATCATCGTAATATTGCAATAAACAAATTAAGAAATGGGAATCACCAAATCAGAAATTTTCACCGCCGAGCAGAATGAACTGGCAGCGCTGGCCAAGGTGCTCGGACACCCGGCACGTATTGCTATTCTGGAACATCTTCTACAGATCGACAAATGCATTTGCGGAGACCTCGTGTTGGAAATCGGATTGGCGCAACCCACCATTTCCCAACATCTCAAAGAACTCAAAAACGCAGGGTTGATAAAAGGCAATATCGAAGGAAACAGTGTTTGCTACTGTATTGACGCTAATAACTGGAAAAAAGCCAGCGACCTGATAAACGATTTCTTTTCCAGAATAAACAATACCAAATCCAACTGTTGTTAAAAAACAAAAGTCATGAAAAACTCAGAATCCATAAAACAAGTCGTAAAAGACAAATACAGCGAAATAGCTGATCAGGACAAAGCCATCAATCAATCCTCGTGCTGCGGTGCCGGCGGTTGTTCCACAGAAGTGTACAACATCATGAGCGATAGTTATGAAAACCTGTCGGGCTATGAACCCGGTGCAGATTTAGGCCTCGGCTGCGGGTTGCCCACCGAATTTGCTCAGATTAAAAAGGGCGATACCGTAATAGATCTCGGTTCGGGTGCCGGAAACGATTGTTTTGTTGCGCGATCTGTTGTCGGTGATACCGGACGTGTGATCGGCATCGATTTCACCCCGAGAATGATTGCCAAAGCACGTGAAAATGCACGGAAGCTGGGTTATAACAATGTTGAATTCCGGGAAGGTGATATCGAAAATATGCCCGTGTTGGACGCCGAAGCCGACGTGGTTGTTAGCAATTGCGTTTTAAATCTGGTTCCAGACAAAAAAGCCGTAATCAACGAAATTTTCAGAGTACTGAAACCCGGCGGCCACTTCGCGTTCGTCGAACACGTCGCCGCCGACCGGGTCGAACACCACATCGGCCCCGCCTCCTGTTACTTTCCGAATCTCATCCTTGAGGTTCTCGTATCCTATGGCGATGTTTGCGCCACTTGCCAGTGCTAGGGCCCGCTTCTCGTCTGTGGAAGCGACGGCTACGACCTCCGCACCCTTGCTGCGGGCGATGTCCACTGCGGCGAGTCCGATGCCACCCCCGGCGCCGAGTACGACCACCTTCTCTCCCGATTCAATCGTCACTCGGTGGCTTATGCCGAACAGGAGCGTCAGATAGCTTTCTATGCTGGAAGCGGCGATGTTAGAGGGTATCTCACTCGGGACCAGTGTCAACCCGCCCGCCGGCACCACGACATGTGAGGAGTAGGCGCCGCCGATTCCATCCGTGACGGAAGCCACCCGGTGTCCCACTAGTGCCTCATCCACTCCAATGCCCACAGCACTCACGCGTCCCACGAAGCAATTACCTGGGGTGAACGGCAATGGCGGTTTGACCTGATAAGAACCTTGCACAATGAGGCCGTCGACGAAGCTAACGCCAACGGCCTCATTCTCAATCAGGACTTCCTGTTCGCCTGCTTCCGGTATTGGTTCCTCAACGATTCGAAGCAGTTCGGGACTGCCAAATTCGGTGCAGACGATCTTTCGCATCATTACGCGGTCCTTTCGAGGCATTTCTATCAATGCCCTCCCCATTGTGGCGATTATTTTGGCACTATCTATGCTTATGAGAATCTCTGTCTTACCGCAAAAGAAATTGCTTACGTTCCTACTAAATGTGAGCCTCAGTTGTGGTCGTCGCTGCAGATCGCTCCGAGGTCCGCCCTGATTCCGTACTCACT
>CALDPJ010000204.1 GCA_937911795.1 uncultured Flavobacteriales bacterium
TGAACAAAGAACCCGTTCAATTTCGAGTATAAAGAGATTTCTCCACTGCGGCTTTCACTCCCTCCGCGTTCGCTTCGGTCATTGCAGCCTCCGGTCGAAATGACAAAGGGGGCAAATTTTCATCAATTTTTGACAAACCGCTCCGCCACTCCCGGTTCGTTCTTCAACCGAAGAAAATACAACCCACGTGGCAATTCAGAAATGCCGATGGTCGTTTTTCCGGTGACCGGAAATTCTTTTACCAAATGCCCGGTGAGGCTATAGATTTGAATCACAATCACCTCACACGCGCTGCAAGCGCGCGCTAGGCGTGGGTGCAGGTGATTAACCGCAAGGAGCGCAAGGAAGGCGCAAAGCTCGCAAAAGTCTTTATTAAAGGAGCAGTCAATTCTTTACTAATCTTTCGTCATTTATAGTCTGAGTAAATAAGTTTCAATGAACAACGAGTTTCAATTTCTGACTCCATCGATATTATAAATAAAATTCCTTGCGCTCCTTGCGCCTCTATCGCGACCTTTGCGGTTAAAATTACCGCCTCAGGTGGAGGGAAAAACTGGTTAATCCTTCACAAACCGCATCACCGCCTGGGGGTGATTTGTGAGCTGGATGAAATAAAACCCGGCCGGCAATTCTGTCAGATCGATGAAAGCAGGAGAAGCAGCATACACCGACTTCTTCAGTACCCCGGTGGCGCTGTAAATCAAAATCTCTTCTTGCCCAGATCTTGCCGGAAATTCAATTGTAATTCCTGATGACGCTGGATTGGGATAGACTTTAGATAAATCGTTCAAGTTCGATTCAATACCAACATTCTCGCAAACAAACTCCACACTTGCAGAAGTAGTATCAACAGGGCAATCAGATTCGGGGTTGACGACGTGAACCGTGTATACGCCGCCGTCGGTGATAAAGAGCGTGTCTTCGTCGTTATGGTCAATCAATAACCCGCCATCCCGGTACCAACGAATGATTTCATTGCCCGATAAAAAACCATCGATGTGATGAACTGTAAATAAAGCGGTATCGCCCGCACACGGATCTCCGCCCATCGCAGCATCAAAGTAATAACCGGACCATTCAGGGTTGGCCGAAAACGCTTGGGATAACTCTGAACAACCATCAACGGTAGCAAGCACCGAAAAACCAGAGGTATTGTATTGCTGAAAATTGACCAGATAAGGACCAGTCTCTGGAATTTCCGATCCACCGGAATACCATTGATACGCATCGGCAGTTTCGGTCCAAAGCGTGTCGTTTTCGCACAACCATGAATTGGAAGAAAAGATGGTTGGAGTGTGCTCACAAAACTGGATAATGGTATCGGTAGTGCTGGTGTGCAATCCGTCGGGATCACAATTTGTTGTAGTCAAAGAAACGGTATATGTTCCGTTGGATGCGTAAGAATGTGTCGGGCTGGGTTCTTCGGACGTATTTCCGTCTCCAAAGTCCCAGAAAAAGGACTGTACAATTCCAAAATTCGTTTGTGAATAAATCACCTCATTGTTATCCGTACCGATGGAATACTGAAAATCGGATTGCGGCAGTTGGTTATAATTCCACAGTTCCAGGGCATCGAAAACTTCGGTTTTGACAGCGTTTCTGATGATGGTGGCGTCGGTTGCGTTTAAATTGAAATTAAAGGTGATCAGCGTGGGGTCTTTCTTAAATATCATCGTATAAAAACTGCACGCCGCAGCATACGAACCCGCTGCAGACGGGTGGCTCCCGTCACCCGTATACAATTCGATATCGGGATGGTTTTCGCGCAGATTTCTCCACACGACAGAAACCGGAGCAACTTCTGCGTCGATAAATCCGGCCAGATTCAGATATCGCTCCTTCAAGGCGTCGTCCATACTTTCATAAGTGCACATTTCCGGAAAAAAAGGACAGGTGGCGGCATCCCCGTTTTTACGTCCCCAGGTCATGTAGAGCATGGGTACCGCACAGGGATTGTATTCGCTGATCATTCCATTGAGTTCGATACCTCCTGCATAAAAAACCGAACTCTGAATCACCGGCTCCTGGCTTTGGCCCTGCAGCACGACGTAGTCCCAACCTCCGGTTTCAATTTTGGCTTGCGACGTAGCATTGGCTGAATGATTTGCCAAGGTATATCCGCCCGGAGTATGGCTGTCATAAACCAAAGTATCTCCGGCAGAAAGTGCTGCGTTTTGTATGAGTTGGGGTAAATTATTGGTTCCGGTGTAGCTGTTCCCGAGAAACAATACCTGGCGTGTAGATTGTGCGACGGTGTTTGTTACCGAGAACAAAAAAAGAATATGGAGGAGAAAGCGCAGCATTGTTGTGTATAAAATACTTGATTGAAGGGATTAAAAGTAGTGAAATATGGTGTTTCCCATACCTGCCCCTTTGACTCCGCTCAGGGAGCTCGATTTTTTTTGTCATTTCGACCGAAGTGCCGACGGAGGAGGAACGAAGTGGAGAAATCTCATTGTTCTTTCTAAAAAACGGGATTCTCCTCTATTGGCAATCCTCTGTTCCCGAATAAGGAAC
This sequence comes from uncultured Flavobacteriales bacterium, assembly GCA_937911795.1. Lineage (GTDB taxonomy): Bacteria > Bacteroidota > Bacteroidia > Flavobacteriales_D > SKUL01 > SKUL01. The sequence continues at coordinate 2,518 of CALDPJ010000204.1, forward strand.
CCGTTCAATTTCGAGTATAAAGAGATTTCTCCACTGCGGCTTTCATTCTCTTCGCTACGCTACGGTCATTGCAGCCTCCGGTCGAAATGACAAAAGAGGTTAACAATAGTGAAGTGTAACCATCAACACCCCAAACCCCATCAATCATTTCTATATTTGCACCCGCATGAATTCCCGTGAAAATATATTCCCGCTCGGCGCTGAAATGCTGCAACGACCCGCAAAGGAAGCCCTGTTGAAACAACGCGGTCTGGCCATCTGGATGACCGGACTGTCGGGTTCCGGAAAAAGCACGATCGGCGTGCTGCTCGAAAAAATGCTTTACGAACGCGGCATCCTCACCAAACTGCTGGACGGCGATAATATCCGCACGGGAATCAACAACAACCTCGGGTTTTCGGAAGCCGACCGAACCGAAAATATCCGCAGAATTGCAGAAGTCAACAAATTGTTTATCGAGTGCGGCGTGGTGACGATCAACTGTTTTGTGAGTCCCACCATCGCCATTCGCGAACAGGCCCGGCAGATCATTGGCAACGCTGATTTCGTGGAAGTGTTTATTGACACACCACTGGAAATCTGCGAAAAGCGCGATGTGAAAGGTTTGTACAAAAAAGCACGCGCCGGCGAAATCACCGATTTCACGGGAATCAGCGCTCCTTTTGAAGCTCCGGAATGCCCGGAAGTGAATTTGTCGACCGCAGAAAAATCACCGGAAGAAAGCGCGAGCGAACTGCTGAAGGCGATTGAAAAACGAATTAAATTGAATCAGTGATATGAAAACTTATCAGCTCAGCCACATGGAAGAGCTCGAGTCGGAATCTATCTTCGTGCTGCGCGAAGTGGCGGCTCAATTCGAAAATCCGGCGATGATGTTCTCCGGCGGAAAAGATTCCATTGTGATGTTTCACCTGGCGAGAAAAGCATTCTGGCCGGGAAAAGTGCCTTTCCCGTTGTTGCATGTCGACACGGGCCACAACTTTGAAGAAACCATTGCTTTCCGCGATGAGCTTGTAGAAAAATACAACGCCAACCTGATCGTGGCTTCGGTTCAGGATTCTATAGACCGTGGACATGTGGTGGAAGAAAAAGGCCCGAATGCCAGCCGTAATTCGCTGCAAACCGTCACCCTGCTCAATGCGATTGAAGAGCATAAATTCGATGCGGCACTCGGTGGCGGTCGACGCGACGAAGAGAAAGCCCGCGCCAAAGAACGTTTCTTTTCGCACCGGGATGAATTCGGCCAGTGGGATCCTAAAAATCAACGACCTGAATTGTGGAACCTGTTCAACGGGAGAAGACAGATGGGCGAGCATTTCCGCGTTTTCCCGATCAGCAACTGGACCGAACTCGACGTATGGCAATACATTCTTTCCGAAGGAATTGAAATTCCATCGTTGTACCTCGCGCACGAACGACGGTGCGTAGAACGCGATGGCGTATTGCTGGCACAGACGGATGTTGTACCGCTGCGCGAAAACGAAAAAGCAGAAATGATGCAGGTGCGTTTCCGGACCATAGGAGATATGACCTGTACGGGTGCTGTGGAATCATCGGCTGCAACCATCGCAGAAATTATTGAAGAAGTAGCGGCTTCACGTAAAACAGAACGCGGAGGAAGGTCGGACGATAAACGATCGGAAGCTGCTATGGAAGATCGCAAAAAACAGGGATACTTTTAATGGAGAATCAAGGAAATTATTTCGATATGGATCTGCTGCGCTTCACGACGGCAGGCAGTGTGGATGATGGAAAAAGCACATTAATCGGGCGTTTGCTGTTCGACAGTAAATCCATTTTTCAGGATCAGCTGGAAGCCATTGAACGCGCCAGTATAAACTCCTCCGAAGAAGGTGTAAACCTCGCGCTGCTCACCGACGGATTGCGTTCGGAGCGCGAACAGGGAATCACAATAGACGTGGCCTACCGCTATTTTGCCACTCCTAAACGCAAATTCATCATCGCCGATACACCCGGTCATATTCAGTACACGCGAAATATGGTCACCGGTGCATCCACGGCCAACCTGGCCATCATCCTCGTCGACGCGCGAAAAGGACTGATTGAGCAAACCGCACGGCATACATTTATCGCTTCATTGCTCGGTATTCCGCACGTGGTGTACTGCATCAACAAAATGGATCTCGTGGATTACAGCGAGGAAGTGTATGAAAAAATCAAAGACGATCTGGAAGCATTCAGCTCCAAACTCATTACCAGCGACATCCGGTTTATACCGGTGAGTGCATTGAAAGGCGACAACGTGGTGAACCGCTCCGAAAACATGCCGTGGTACCAGGGGCCAACGTTGATGTACACGCTTGAAAACGTCCACATCTCCAGTGACCTCAACCACATCGACTGCCGGTTTCCGGTACAGGGTGTTGTTCGCCCACAAACTACTGAATTCCATGACTACCGCGGTTATACCGGACGAATTGCAGGCGGGGTTTATAAACCCGGTGACGAGGTAATTCTATTACCATCAGGTTTTACCACCAAAATTGCCGGAATCGACTTCAACGGAAAAGAAATTGACCAGGCTTTTGCGCCCATGTCGGTGACGATTCGAATTGAGGATGATATGGATCTGGGTCGCGGAGATATGATTGTCCGGACCAACAATCAGCCTACTGTTACGCAGGACATCGACCTGATGATCTGCTGGATGAGTGACAAGCCCTTGCAACTCAACGGAAAATATGCGGTGAAGCATACCTCGCGCGATGCCCGTTGTATTGTAAAGGAAATTCAGTACAAGATGGACATCAACACGCTGCATCGGATTGAAGACGACAAAACCATTGGAATGAACGATATCGGGCGGATTAAACTTCGCACTACACAGCCATTGTTTGTTGACAGCTACAAGCGCAACCGGAATACGGGCAGTTTGATTCTGATTGACGAAGCGACCAACGAAACAGTCGGTGCGGGAATGGTAATCTGATTCCGGATCAGATTCGACCGGAAGAGATATGTGTTGGCCATTTCGCACCGCACCGTGCAAAATGTGCCAATGGTGCAAAATGAATAACTAATTGTGCAGCCTGTGTGGTTGAGAATTAAGATTTGGCCGGTAATTCGCCGCTGAACCTTAAACAACTCACTCATGAAACACATTTTTACAGGACTCCTATTCATTTTTTGTTCTATGCAGGGTTTTGCTCAACCCGGCACCCTCGACCCCACCTTTGCCGATAATGCGGTTTTTAAATTGATCAATTTCCTGGAAACTGAAGAAGAATACGTTAGTCATACGCTCGTGGACAATCAAAATTTCATCTGGATGGCCGGACAAATTGAGCACAATGGCGAAGATAAAATTG
>CALDPJ010000205.1 GCA_937911795.1 uncultured Flavobacteriales bacterium
TGTAATGGCGGGAATGCCCTGGGAGCTGAAATTCCCGAAACTGATCGGAATTAAACTCACCGGAAAATTAAATGGTTGGGCATCGGCAAAAGATGTCATTCTAAAAGTTGCCGGATTACTCACTGTAAAAGGAGGAACCGGATGCATTGTTGAATATTTTGGCGACGGAGCAAAATCCTTGTCCTGTACCGGAAAAGGGACCATTTGTAATATGGGAGCCGAGATCGGTGCTACCACTTCTACCTTTGGCTATGACGAGTCGATGGAGCGGTACCTGAATGCGACCGGTCGTGAGGAAGTATCGCGTCTTGCGAACGGCATCAAAGAACATCTGACAGGGGACGAAGCGGTTTATGCCAATCCCGAACAATACTTTGACCAGGTAATTGAAATCGATCTTTCAACGCTTGAGCCACATATCAACGGACCATTCACACCCGATCTGGCTACTCCGATTTCTGAAGTCAAAGCGGCCGCTGAGAAAAACGGATGGCCCACTAAAATTGAAGTAGGACTCATCGGATCCTGCACCAATTCATCGTATGAAGATCTTACCCGGGCAGCATCTGTTGCGAAACAGGCTGGTGACAATAATTTAAAAGCGCGGGCACAGTTTACCATCACTCCAGGTTCGGAGCAGGTGCGGTTTACCGCTGAGCGCGATGGCATTCTCGGTACGTTCGATCAGATTGGCGGAGTTGTTCTGGCCAATGCCTGCGGACCCTGTATCGGGCAATGGAACCGACCGGGTGCCGATAAGAAAGAGAAGAATACCATCATCCACTCGTTTAACCGCAACTTTTCAAAGCGGGCAGATGGTAACCCCAATACGTTTGCATTTGTAGGATCTCCCGAAATTGTAACCGCCATGGCGATTGCCGGTGATCTCGGTTTCAATCCACTCACCGACACACTCACCAACGAAAACGGAGAATCTGTTATGTTGGCACCGCCTTCGGGAATTGAACTTCCATCAACTGGTTTCAGCGTCGAGGATTCAGGATATCAGGCGCCCGCATTGAACGGAGCGGATGTAGAAGTTGTGGTAGATGAAAATTCAGAACGGCTGCAGTTGCTTTCGCCTTTCCTCCCGTGGAATGGAGAGAACATTACAAATGCCCGCCTGCTCATCAAAGCAAAAGGCAAATGTACCACCGATCATATTTCTATGGCTGGTCCGTGGTTGCGCTATCGCGGACATCTCGATAACATTGCCAACAATACACTGACCGGCGCCATCAACTATTTTACGGATAAGGCAGGTATTGTTAAAAATCAGATTACCGGTGAAGAAGCCGAAGTGCCAGCCATCCAGAGAGCTTATAAAGAAGCCGGGATCGACACTGTTGTGGTGGGTGACAGCAATTACGGTGAAGGATCATCGCGCGAGCACGCTGCCATGCAACCGCGACATCTGGGCGTACGTGCGGTTCTTGTGAAATCGTTCGCGCGCATTCACGAAACCAATTTAAAGAAACAAGGTGTTCTTGCGCTGACTTTTGACAACGAGGCAGATTATGATCTGATTCGTGAGGATGATGTTATAAACTTCCTCGATTTGAATGAGCTGGGTGCGGGCAAACCCATTCATATAGAGTTTGCGCATTCGGACGGCACGAAGGACGTGATAAAAACGAACCACACCTACAACAAGCAACAGATTGACTGGTTTAGGGCGGGTTCTGCGCTCAACCTGATCAAATTGCAGCAGGTGGGTAATTAAGGATAAATGTGTTGTTATCTATAGTTTGAACCAGTCGCAATTGCGGCTGGTTTTTTTTGTCTTAACTGGTTTTTTTGTCTTCAATCGAAGGGATAGTTATTCAAATGTGATCAATCTATTTGTAGATCATCCCACTCTCCATTCTACTTTCGGATGCTGAATTTTCCACGCGCTTACCGCACATCAGCCCATAAAAAAACCCCGGTCGATTTTGACCGGGGTTTTAAATTAATTATTGGATGCTGCTTAGTTCACAATGATCTTGAGAACTGTGCTTTTTTCATCCATAGTGATACGTACAAAGTACATTCCGCTCACGCCGTTACCAAGATCGATATCGAGTTGAGTATTGCTGTTCATCATACGTTGTTCTGATACAACTGATTTTCCGCTAATAGTAAGAACATCAATCTGAGCCATTCCGCTTGCTCCGCTATAGTCAATCACGAATTGCCCGTTGTTCGGGTTCGGGAAGATAGAGAAGTCAAGTGATGTTGTTTCTTTAACAGAAACATTACCAGCACAAGTGATTGAAGGGAAACCGTTACCGACGCTTCCTTCAACTCCACAAGCACCTGCTTCATTAATGGCTATTTCGTAGGTTCCACTTTCTGTAGCTACCCAGGAGATAGAGCATCCGTTATCACCAGCACCATAAGCATCAACAGTTCCGCTTGGAGCATAGATGGTGTATTCAGGTATCCAGCTTCCGGCGCCAGGTCCTTCACAATGGCTGAAAGTATATTCCACACCCTCTATTATGTTTTCCATCAGGTATGACTCGCTTTGGAACACTTCGAAAGCATCGATTACAATAGTTTCGCAGAATCCATCTTCATCGGGAGAAGGTGCACCAGTCAAACCGTTAATATTGAAATCGTTCCATGGACCGTTCACGGTTTCATCACACCATTCGGTTGGAGGTGGACAAGCAGGGGTGTCATTACAGGTGATTGCAGGATAACCATTATCAGTTGATCCAGCTACACCACAGGCACCTGCTTCGTTGATCACGATCAGGTAAGTTCCTTCTTCAGAGGCAGTCCAGGAAATGGAGCAACCGTCACCGTCACCAGGACCAAAAGCATCTATCGCTCCACTTGGAGCAATGATGGTGTATTCCGGAATCCATGAACCGGCACCTGGCCCGTTACAGTGACTGAAGGTGTAGTTTCCGCCAATCTGGATGTTGTCCATGGCATAGGCTTCACTCTGGTAAACCTCAAATGCCTGAATTTCATTGAAAGGACATCCGTCACCATCGTTACATGGTGCACCTCCAAAAGTGGAGTTAAAATCCGTCCAGCCTGGGGCGGTAGTAGGATTTACCCAGGTTGTACATGGTTCACCGGGGGCCGGTGCGCATTGTTCATCAGCAGGAGAGAGGAAGTCAACCAGGATGAAGTCATCTGTTACTCCGCAGTAGGTGTTCCATGGATCACCTTCAAGGGCCACAACGGTTCCGTAGATCTGCCATTCACCCAGGAAATTCGGATATCCAGCGCCGGGTAACACACCACCCAAAGTATTGTCATAGGTATAAGGAAGCTCAACACCGGTAAAGTAAAATTCTCCGCCCAAAGCTCCTGTTCCGGTTGTAGGCACAAAGAACAGTGCATATTCATATCCTTCAGAGATGGTATCTGAACCAGCAATGATATCGAATACTGCCGTGTCGCCAGGACAAAGGGTTTGAGGGGTAGTATCGACAATTGTACCTGCATTACAATCCGGAGCAGGAACGCAAGTCATTGTAAGATCAAATGTACCAAAACTGTCTTCCCAGTATCCTGAAACATACACATAATACGTTTCGCCTACTTCAGTAGCTAAAATCAAATGGGAAGAAAAACCAGCACAATCATCACCGTCATCATTTCCACCTACACATACCAACTCTCCGCAAGAACCGGAAAGTACATCAATTTTAGTGTCGTAATCAGCCTGGTTGCAGGTGCTCAAAGTAACCACATCACCAGGAGAACCGGGTACTGCATCTGGATTTTCTGAATTTGAACCAGTAAAGGTGTACCAAACCCCGGGTGCAGTATCATTACCTACACATATCTCAGAAAATACAGAAGCATTTTCTGTAGTTCCCGAAACGGTTTCATCACAGGAAATGGCAATTGCATCCTCGCAAAGATCGTTAGCCGGAGGACATCCGCCTGGTGCGAACGTGCCAAGATTAACGTTACATGCTGGATCATCATTGTGGATGACAACAACACTCACTTCGTCACCAAAGTTGTATGGTCCCATTTCGTACAAATCAATTACAGTAATGTCGTCGTAAACAACAGTTTCTCCTCCGTCGTTTACATTTTCTACGATATCAACTGAAGAAGCGTCACCAATTGAAGATAGATCAACAGAGATTCCAAAAGTAGAAGAAGGGCAATCGCTAAAATCTACTTCAGCAGAAGCTACAGGAGCATCGCAATCGGGTAGAGGCATCCAAATAATTTCCCATTCAGATCCTTCGTCGGTCCACATATCATCCCACTCGATGTAATAATCTACGCCTGCACTCACGGGAAGGCCTTCAATCGCGGATGCCCATCCATTAGGGTGGCAATCTAAGTCGTCGCTGTCATCATTGGCACCATGGCAGGTAAGATCGGTACAATCTCCGGTATGTACACTGAGTCGGGTGTCAACGTCACCGCAAGCTCTGATGATAACAGTACCGTCTTCTTCGGGAGTGTATACAAACCATCGTGCTCCTACCGGTGCGAAAATATCGTTGTGGCAATTGTCTGTAGCTCCTTCTCCTTCAATAGCTTCGTAGAAGTGTGTTCCTTCACTTACCGGAGTGGCCTCTGCACAAATTGTATTTTCAGCTCCAGATTCACAAGCTTCGTCATCTGCAGTCAGGAAGGTAACAGTCATAAAGTCTTCAGTAATGGTGCAAACCGTATTGGCAGCGTCCAAAGCATCTTCATAAACTATTCCATATATATACCAGGTGCCTTCCAAAGGAGGAAAAGGTGGTTCTTGAGAACTCAGTAACCCGCCTAAATCAGAATCGAGTGTAGTATAAGGTAAAGTAATATTGGTTAAGTTAAAAGTGTCTCCAAGAGCACCAGTACCATCAGCAGAAGGAACAAAATAGAGTCCGTATCCGCCACCGATTGGTGTTTCACTTCCGGTTGCACTGAACGTTCCGGCTTCATCCGGGCACAATGTCAGTGGGGTGGTGTCATCGATAGTACCTGCTTCACAGGCATTACCAGTACCAGATTCTGATGAACCGAAAACATTAAAATCAGCCCATCCATCACCGTTTGCTAATATTAGCGACCAATCGATCCAGGTCTCACCAGCGTCACCGGTGTAAAATTGCTGGCATTCTGGTATGGTAACCGCATCCCATAAAATGGTGGGTGTTTGCGCTGCATCACCTGTCCACGTTAGTGGTTCAAAGCTTACAAAAAATGCATCGTTCACTTCCAGGTCAAAAGGAATCATTTGTGGCGTTTGCGGGGTTCCATCCATTTCTACATTTATGGGACCACTGCTGGCAAGTAATGCTCCCGGTGCATTGCACGGGTCACCACCTGAAATATCATAAATATTGATTTGGTAAGAAAAAGATCCTATGCCATTACCGGCATCAGGAAAAGCCGTTGCCGATGCGAGGCTAAAGCCTACGTTTTCTATCGTATACGGGTAGGTGGCTTCACAGCTTTCACCAGTTTCATAATCGTCAGCAGGGTCAATAAATGCGGTCACGGCCTCAGTACCGGGCAGCCAATTTAAAAATCCGCCGGCAGCGCCGCCTTGCATGTTAGCGATGTTACAGTCAACCTGAGCATTTGTGACGCTCATTATCAGACATGCAACACCTAAGAGTAGTGTTTTTTTCATAATGAAATTTTTATTTTGGTTAGAAAACATGAAGGTAAAAAGAAAATTTGTGACAACCTCCACTGAATTCAGCAAAGGATAAACGATCGATTGTTGATGAACGGTGGATTAAAAAAAAATGCCGGAAACAGTTTAGTTCGTGCTTTTATAGATGATCTCAAACTCAGGAGATTTGCTTTCGGATGTCCGGAAATGAAAAAATTCGTAATCTTTTTCTGTCAGCATTAAGTTTTTAACGAGAATGGCTTCCTGAAGATCGTTGAACGATAACTTCACCGACGAGTGTCCATCGCATTTACGTTCAAAACTGATTTCAAGATCGTATTCAGCATTCTGGCCGGGTCGGACAGCAACTTGTTCGAATCTGCATTTGGTGTTATTCACGGTAATTCTCGGATATCGTTCTTCGAGCATTTTACTTTTATCCATCCGGGTGTCGGCTCTTAGAACGGGGTGAGTCTGGGCCTGAACGGCAACGGAAATAAAGAGTATTAAAAGGGTAATAAAAGCAGGTTTCATGGATTACTGAGATTTAGATTGAATTTTCCCGGGATGCCGGTAATTCCGGTCGGGTATATTAGAAGCACGAAGGTAAGAACACTTATAAAAACAGGTTGAGGGAGCCGAAGAAAATGACCTGCATCAGCAACAACAGCCATGCGATTGGATTGAATTTTTTAAAAGGAGTCTGAAAATAAGCCAGAAATAGAATAAAAGCGGTAACCAGCCATCCCAGGTAATTGTGGGTAGGTACTGTATTTCTTTCCCAGTCCCAGAATTCGTGCGCCATAGCAACCGGTTCTATTAATAAATCGATGGCCACCATGCAAAGTGCACCCAGCATAGCTTTAATGAGCAGCGGGATTTTTAGTTGTGATACCAGGCTTCCAATGGCCACAATGAGCATCATCCAGTTGACCCCGATCAGCGGTGGAGTATCAAAAACTTTTGGACCCAATGCCCGTTCATAGTGATAAGCGCCGAAAATTACCCCGGTCTGAATGCCGGCAAGCTCTACGAGATACCCTGCTGTAATCAACCCGGCAATAGTAATGGCGAACATTCTGTTTTTTTCGCTGTGGTGATACAAAAGCAACCCGGCAGAAATGACCAGGTGAAATGGGGTGATGGTGATGAAAAGATCTCTCCACGGAGAAAGGAAGCCAACAATCCCAACCAGATGCGTGATGACGATGACTGTGGATGAAATCAGAAACGGAGATGGTTTGAATGTCATTATCGAATGAGATCTGCAACGATTTTACCGGAAAGCAAACATAGCGGTATTCCACCGCCCGGATGTACACTTCCGCCACAAAAATAGAGTCCTTTTATTTTCTGACTGAAATTCGGATGGCGGATAAAAGAAGCGAAAAGTCCGTTGGAACTCGCCCCATATAAAGAACCCTGAAACGAAGCGGTTCGTTTTTCTATCAGCCGTGGATCGAGCACATCTTCTACTTCAATCAACGGTTCAATATCTTCGCCCAGCATGGTGTTCAATTTGCGAATGACATTCGCTCGTGTTCGGGCAATCATCTCATCCCAATCCTGCCCGTTGTCTATCGGTGCATTCATCATTACAAACCAGTTCATACACCCGTCAGGAGCATCGGCCGGTTCCAGTACCGATGAAACATGCACATATACCGTGGGGTCATCAAAAATATCTTTCTTCGAAAAAAGGTGTTCAAACTCTTTTGGATAGTCATCCGAAAAGAAAATATTCTGCAATCCCAAATGATCAAATTTTTTCCGGATTCCCCAGTAGAAGATAATGGCAGAGGTGGATCGCTCCTGTTGCAATGTTCGCTCAGGCGCCGGTTGATCTGCCAGCAATTTCCGGTAAGTCGGCACAACATCCATGTTGCTCACCACGCGGTCAAACTTAATTTCTTCGCCATTGACAACAACTCCGGTCACCTGCTTTTGTTGAACTACGATTCGGTCTACTCTGGAATTAAACCGGAATTCCACTCCAATATCCTTCGCCAGTTTACAGGCACTTTTGGCCACATTGATCATTCCGCCGTCGGCGAAGTAGGTGCCGATATTGAATTCCAGGTGCGGAATGATGTTCAGAATACCCGGTGCCACATAAGGATTTGAACCGTTATAAGTCGCAAACCTGTTGAATAGCTGAACGAGTTTAGGATGTTTTAACCGCTTTTCGTTGCTGCGGTTCATGCTTTTTGTCAACTCGAGTTTGTGCAACTGCAAGAATGATTTCAAGGTGTCTATACTGAGATAGGTGTCGAGTTTATGCAGTGATTTATCGAGAAACAGATGTGCAGTAATATCATAAAGGTCTTTGCTGTGACTCAGGAAATTTTTGACGAGCTCAGGATCGACGCCCAGAACTTTCTCACATTCCGCTGCAAATTCATCGCGATCTTCCCAGGCTGTTAATGCTGTTCCGTCGGGATAAAAGTATCTGCACGATTCACCCACCGGCTGATAGCTGAAATAATCGGAGGGATTCTTTCCGGCAACTCTGAAAAGATCCATGAAATTTTCGGGCAATGTAAACAACGAAGGTCCAGCGTCGAACCGATATTCACCCAGCTTTACTTCGGTAATTTTACCTCCGGGGTAGCTGTTCGATTCGAATACCGTTACGTTGTGACCCTGCGCTCTGAGACGCACTGCTGCAGACAATCCGCCTATTCCTGATCCTATAATCGCAATATCCAATGGTTTCGTTTTTCGGGTTGGTCAGATTGACAATATTAGCATAGTTTTGTCGTGAGATTCAAAAAAAAAATGAGCCCCACAGCCGATACCCAGACAGTAACCATTTCATTTTTCAGGTACCGCGGTTTGCAACAGATCTGGGGCATGCAGCAAATGTACGGAGCCCGCGCTCCAATGCGAAAAATGCAGGGGTTAAAATTCTTTAAACCGCTCGGTAGTGGCAGCGGGGTTGGTTACAGTATCTGGCCCGACTGGAGTGTTTATGGAATGCTGGCAGTTTGGGATAACGAAAAAAATGCAGAAGACTATCTCGCATCCCAACTATATCAAACCTATATAGCGCATAGTGTGGAACAATACACCATTTTCCTGAAACCGCTAAGTTCCAGAGGTGCGTGGTCGGGATTCAATGGCTGGGAATTTTCAGACCCGAATCCGGGTAGCCCGTTGATTGCAGCTTTAACAAGGGCAACTTTAAAGAAGGAGTTTCTCTTCAAATTCTGGAGTATGGTGCCGCACGTTAGCAGCGAACACAAAGATTATCCCGGATTATTGTTTACCAAAGGTATCGGTGAAATCCCTTTGATGGAGCAGGCAACATTCAGTGTGTGGAAAAATGTAGCGTCTATGGAAGCTTTTGCATACCAGACTTTTCATCAGGATGCCATAAAGGAAACCAGACGCCGGAATGGCTTTAAAGAAGAAATGTTTACCCGGTTGAAACCTTATCGTACTGCCGGACATTGGAAGGGTGGTGATCCGTTGAAGTTACTGTTGGAACAAAAACCCGATGTGGTGTTGAAATAATTTGATGCGGTTTCGAAAAAAAGAAAATCCCTCTTTTGCTTCGATGTAATTTTCTGTATTTTGTATGGACAGAAATGGGATGGCTCACACCTGAATTTTAAAAGCGCAGACAATAAAATTTGATCCGTAGCTGTATTTTTAATTGGGATCATTTATTAGTTTCGCACCAATAGAAATAATACATATAACCCATCTGTTGAATGAAGCGGATAATTAAAGATTACAAGAACATTACCCCTGAACTACTGGATGTTCTGAACGAGCGATATCCTGAAGGTATTGATGAAGACGATCTGATTTCGTTTACAAATCATCTCAATGAAAAAGTAAAAGCTGTCGAAATCCGATACGATGAAGACATTTACCTCATCAAAGTGAGCAAGCAATTAACCGCTAAAATGGATGAAGCGTTGGATGCTGATGATGATGAGGACATTGATGACGATTTTGAGAGCGATGTGGTAGAAGAAATTGATGATGATGCTCTGAAAGGAGATGTCGATGTTGAAGATGACGAGGAAGATGATGTTGAGGATGATGAAGAGGAGGAAGACGACGAGGATTAGATAAACATCCTTTCACAATCAACATACGAGACCGGCCCGAAAGCCGGTCTTTTTTATTTTTCTTTCTTAGGATCTGTTTTTCTTAGATATTCTTCCAGTTCCTTTTCAAAAAGCTCATTTTCCACGTTTTCGCTATTGCGCCCTTCCAGCGAATCCAGCAATAAATCTGCTTTATAGAAACCGATTCTCGACGCTCTGCGCAACTGCCTTTTGGCTTGTGGTATTTCATTTAATTTGATATGAACCCGCGCCATTTGGTAACTCAACTCCGGATTCCTTTTTGAACTGTATAAAGCAATTCGATAATATTCTCTCGCTTCCTGAAATCTGCCTTCTTTAAATAAAGAATCTCCTATTGCCTTGTTATATTCCTGACCACCCAGTAATTCCTGAGCACCGGCTAAACCGGGAGCAACTAAAAGGAGCAATAGAATCAAAAATCTCATGCTATCGGTTTAAAAAGTGGGTTTGAACAACCGGCAATAATTCTTTAAAGGCCGCGGGAGAACCGGCTATGAGCTGCTGGCTGAACAACGGGTTATGGTTGTTTTCAAAATCGTTGACCACTCCGCCGGCTTGCCTCACAATACATGCTCCGGCAGCAACATCCCAGGCGCTCAATCCATATTCATACCGTCAGCCCGGCCACAAGCCACATAACATAAATCCAGCGCAGCAGATCCAAGCCGTCTGATTCCGCGACTTTTTTTGATCAGCTCTTCAATGACCATCAGATTCGCTGCAAGCAGTCCTTTCGCATCGTACGGGAAACCGGTCAGCATAAGCATCTCTGATAATTCCGATACAACAGAAACCTTAATTGATTCTCCATTCAACGTGGCAGGTTTTCCGTCAACAGCCGAAAAGAGTTCATCATGCGTTGGATCATAAATCACTCCAAGTACAGGAATTCCGTCTTTGACCAGCGCAACACTGGTGCAGAAAACCGGAATGTTATGAATGAAATTCGTCGTGCCATCCAGTGGATCAATCACCCAGTTGTATCCTTCTTCAACGGCCGTTCCGGTACCTTCTTCGGCAATGAAACCCGCTTCGGGAAACAGTTCCGACAAAGCGGAAACAAACCGTTTTTCGGCCTGCTCGTCTACATACGACACCAGATTGTTGCGTCCCTTGTGCTCGATTTTTTCGCGGTCAAAATTTTTGCGTTCGTTCAGTAAAAAAGTACCTACTTCACGACTTATTTCTTCTACTTGTCCGGCAAACGCCTCCAATTGTTCTTGTTTCATCGGTTATACATTTACTGTTTCTGAAACAGGTAGAAGTTCTCCAATCATTATTCCGTTTTCATCGATACCTTTTAATTCCACCCGCTGAATGGAATTGATGAGTTCGCTGTCGTAGGGCAGGGCGACTTTCACATAATTTTCGCTAAATCCGAACATCAGGTTTCCGTGGTCTTCAGCCTCCAGCAAAACGTTGCCTGTTTTTCCCACCTGCGAGCGATAAAACTGTCGTTGTTTTTTGGTCGACAAAATTCTCAGCATTTTACTTCTGCGGCTGCGGTCTTCCGGTGATACCACGCCGTCCATTCTGATGGCGGTGGTGTTGGGTCGTTCGGAATAGCTGAAAACGTGCAGGTAATTGACTTCAAGCTTTTGCAAAAACTCGTAGGTTTCGGTAAAACGTTCTTCGGTTTCACCCGGAAACCCCACAATTACATCTACTCCGATACATGCATCGGGCATCACCTTCCGAATCCGCTCAACCCGGTTTTCATACAAATCACTCAAATACCTGCGACGCATTCTTTTCAGCAATTCATCACTTCCGGATTGAAGCGGAATGTGAAAATGCGGAACGAATTTTTTCGACTTCCCGACGAAATCAATAATGTCGTTCGTGAGCAGATTGGGTTCTATTGAGGAAATTCTGAAGCGGTCTACTGCTACTTCTTCCTCGAGATTCTGAATCAAGCCGAAAAAATCTTCGGTTGTATCGTGGCCAAAATCACCGATGTTCACGCCGGTAAGTACAATTTCACGAGCGCCTTCGAGTGCTGCTTTTTTTGCTTCGGCAACGGTATCGGCAATATTGGCACTGCGGCTAACTCCGCGCGCCAGCGGAATGGTGCAGAAAGCACAAAAATAATTGCAACCATCCTGAACTTTCAGGAAAGTTCGGGTGCGGTCGCCACTGCTGAAGGCGGGATGAAAATCGCGGGTGTCTTTAATCGGTTGATTAAAAATCACCGGTTGAGAAATGGTTTGATTTTGTTCGAGATGCTCAATGATGTTGAATTTTTCATTGGCACCGAGCACCATCGAAACGCCGGGAATTTCTGATATTTCTGTAGGTTTCAACTGGGCAAAACAACCCACCACAATTACCGTTGCCTGATCGTTTTTTTTCAGTGCCTGCTTCACATAATAGCGACATTTTTTATCGGCATTGTCGGTCACCGAGCAAGTATTGATGACATAAACATCTGCGGGATCATCGAATGAAACGCGCGCATATCCTGCTGATTCAAAATCGCGTGCAATGGCTGAAGTTTCTGAAAAGTTCAACTTGCAACCCAATGTATAAAAGGCAACTTTACCAAGGTGATTCATGGCGCAAAGTTACAAAATTGAAAAGGGAGGATTTTCGGTCAGAACTTTAGTCCCGGAAAAATTCCCGCAGTAGTCTTCATGTGGTCGCGATAGGCAGGTCTTCGGCCAATCATCCTACGGTCGATCATGGGTACACTGATAAAAAAGAACAATGCAGTAATACTCACCGGTCCGATAATCATCCACCAATTAGCCGGGTTTTCTGCGAGCGCAAAAAGATATATTCCCCACCAAAACATGATCTCCCCTGCATAATTCGGATGACGAATGTACTTCCAAAGTCCGTTTTTCATGATGGCCTGAGGATCGGTATTGCTTTTTTGAAACTGCCTCAACTGCAGGTCAGAAACGGCCTCAATAATTATTGCAGTCACTGCGATAATCAACCCCAGACCATCGAGCCAGTTGATTGTTTCTGTTTCGGAAGTTAAGGCAGGAATTAAAGCGAGGCATCCGAGATAAACAAGAATGGTCGGAAACAACTGAATTCCGCTGAGGTTGACCAGCCAGAACCATCGGCCGGTTTTTTTTCGTAAATCAACATAGCGCCAATCTTCATGATTCATACCCCGCCACTGCGACGCCCAATTGTACGTGAGGCGAATTCCCCAGAAAAGAATGCAAAATGCAACCAGAAACTGCCGGATGTCATTGGCCGGCCCACCGTAAAAACTGATCAGATACAGTGCAATTGCAATCGGGATGACACTCCAGTAAGGGTCATAAATGCTTGCGTTTTTGTAGAAAACGCTACCGACGAAAATGACGAAAGTAGCCGCCAGATCGGCATATAATATGCGCAGGTAGATGTTGTTGTCCGCAAAAGATTGCAATACCAGTCCGGCTATGAAAAAAGCGAAGATGTAAAAGCCGGTTACTACAAGAAAAGAATGAAATCGGGTGAGGGTAGAAGTCATATTTTATTTTTAATCTTATCCAGTTTACCCAGCCGGTATCCAAAGAACAACTTCATTTTCATGGGAGAATAATCTACCCGGGATCCTTCTCCGAAACGAATGAAATAATAGTCGTGTACAAAATTGAAAATCAAATAAAAACGATCTGAATTATAACCCACTGCACTCCTGGTGAAAAGCCGGATGTTGAAGGTAGAAGCCGTCTCCGTTTCGAAAGCAGGATTGTTGATTTCAGAGGAGGTAAAGGATAACATTCCCATGGGCGCCCCGCTAAGCGTAATGAAGAAATTTTTAGGCAACACAAATGTATGTGCATAGCCCAAACCTGTCCCTGAAGACAAAAGTCCAATCTGTGTTATGTGCGCCTGTTGATTCAGCTGATTTCCAAAATCGTGCAACACCAGGGCCGAATCTGCTTCCAGTCCGAAAAGGGAAACAAACCCATGGAACGTAAAACTGCCTGCGCTTTTTTTCTGAATAACATCACCGAGAAAAGAAGACTGAAAAGAGAACTTATTATTGTTAAAGACATACAGATAGGACAATGCAATGTCAACCGAGGCAATATCAGAACGCATTCCTTGTTGATCATTGTCTTCGGGAAAAAATTCGGAAGCATTATCGAGAAAATAACCTTCGTAATACTGAAGGTTGAGGTCTATGACATGTTTTTTACCATAGAGCGTGCTTAAGAGGTCAAACTTGGTGTAGGCGTCATCACCCGAGTATCGCATGGTGCCTGGAACAACAAATCCAACATCGAGTGCCAGCATCTTGTAAGAAAATCCAAAACCCAAACCGAGTCCGTTGTTCGGGCTCAACCGAAAAGTTTTATTGAGCTCATTGTTGCGAACCCTGACGTCAGTGGTTTTCATGATGTTGTAAATCCTGAGTGCCAGATAATGCCGCATGGGTTTCACATACTCGGGATCCTGTTTTACTTCCTCCCCGAGTGATTCCGGAATTTCATCAATAATGGTTTGCGCATTACTGCCGGTTGATGAAAATATCATAACGCCGACAACAACCGCAAAAATCACCCGCACAAACGAAAATCTCACCGTACTGATCATAGCTTAATAAGGATAGGTAAAAATAATGAATAACACCAGCGCAGGTTTTTACTGCTTCTGTGTATTTTTGAGAAGAACAAAATTTTATGAAAATGAGATGGTTAATGTTTCTCCTGTTGAGCTCCCTGATATTTTCGTGCAAGGATAAAGATGTCAATCCACCGGAGGTAAACAACATCGCACCTGCACTAGCTCCCGGGCAGGTGGCGCTGCATCACGATGATTACAACATGGACGCCCCCGAACTTGAAACAGGAAATTATGAAGTGGCCGTTCGTTTTTCGGGTGATGAGCTGGATGAATTGCAAAACGGAAACCTGGTTGCCGTGCAATACCATATGGCTGAAAAGCCCACCGCAGCGTCAATTAAAATTTACATGGGAGAAGAAATTACAGAAGAAAACCTCGTTTATTCCTCCTCCAATTTTGCCGCTCAGATCCAACGCTTGAAATGGAATGTTCATCAACTAAACGATACCATTGTCATCAACGACCAGCCGCTTTGGATAGCGCTTCGATTTACAGCATCCGCCGCGCAAAAATACATCGGGTGTGATCCCGGTCCCGCTCATGCTTTTGGCGATTGGATGTGGGCATCCTCCGATCAGGAATGGATTCGATTCGAAAACCGAACCGAGACCAGCATCAACTGGAATATCCGTGGAGTAGTGGAGCCTTAGTCGCTGTGCAGATCGATAAACTGTTGAGCAAACTTTTGGATTTCATCCCGAATTCTTCTGAATCCATTCAGCACTTCTTCTTCTGAACCTGTTGCGTTTGCAGGATCGCGAAAACTGTGGTGAATTTTTTCGGCGGATGATGGAAACAACGGACACGATTCCTGCGCGTGATCACAAACTGTTAGGACATAATCAAATTCCATGTCGCGATATTGGTCGATGTGATCGGAAGTGTAGTGCGAAATATCCACTCCGGTTTCCTGCATCACCCGCACAGCCCGCTGGTTCAGCCCATGCGTTTCGATACCGGCACTGAAAATTTCCCAGTTTTCGCCACCGAATTCTTGCAAAAACCCCTGTGCCATCTGGCTGCGGCAGGAATTACCTGTGCATAGCACGAGCATTCGTTTCTTCTGTTTCATATCGATGTTTGTTGGCAAATTTCACCAGCGAAAGCATAATCGGGACTTCAATCAATACACCTACTACGGTAACAAGAGCAGCTCCGGAATTAAGGCCAAACAAAGCAATTGCAACGGCCACAGA
>CALDPJ010000206.1 GCA_937911795.1 uncultured Flavobacteriales bacterium
TTTGTAAATTCGGAAGGAAAGAGGATGGGATTGAAATCATCATGCGTTTTTTGGTCGAAATGCTTTTGGGCTTGCTTGATTTGTTCCATTCCGAACTGGATGGAAGGGAATTCCCGGAATTGCTCATAGGTGTCTTCCGTACCGGACTCCAAAAGTCGGCAGGCAAATGCAATTTTATCTTCATAATCCACCCTGTCGTCCGCGCTCAGACCCCGGAACAAACCGCACTCACCAAAAAACTCCGGGTCATTGTCACCGCCTGTTTTTAGTTTTATGAGAAAAGTTTCTTTCTCTTTCAATACGCCGCGTGATGTTCCGCCCGGTTGTTTGAATTTCAAATTGTAAGTTTGGTAAACCGCTCTCATAGTACGAATATTGGGTAAAGGTATTAACATTATTTTGTAGAAATATTAAGTCAGTAAAGTTTCTATGAAATTATATTTGCACCTAATTAGCTGACTAATAAAGATTTTACTTTTCAAAATCAGAAATTTATAGCCAAAAGAAACGGATTATTTCAAAAATACCTGTTAAACATTCAAAAATATTTCATAAGTTTAGCCATTAATTTATCATTAAACGTTTAATTATTAACATTTTTAACTATGAGGAAGTATTTATTTTATTTACTCCTGTCCATTTTCCCGGTAATAGGGTTTGGACAGATTCTTCAGCAAGGGTTCGATGACATTACGACCCTCGCTGGAAGTGGTTGGACGATGACCAACCAAAGTACGACACCCGGAACCACCGGCTGGTTTCAGGGGAATATCGATGTGTTTGAGTCTCATACAGGTGCTCCAACATCATACATCGGAGCGAATTTCAACAACACTACAGGAAACAGTACAATCAGCAACTGGTTGATTACGCCAACCCTTAATTTGAAGGACGGAGATCAAGTTTCCTTTTACACCAGAACGACCGACATGCCTGCATCATGGGCAGACCGGCTCGAATTAAGAATGAGCGAGGGGGCAACTTTTACAAGCCCGAGCGGCCCTACTGGTGTGGGTTCATTTACAGCATTGTTACATTCCGTTAACCCGGATCTTACAACAACAGGCTATCCTGCTGAATGGACAAGAATTGATGTGACTATCTCAGGATTGGGAGCTACAGCAGTTCCGGTGAACTTAGCGTTCCGGTATTTTGTGACAAATGGAGGGCCATCCGGATCAGCTTCTAACTTTATCGGTATCGATTCGGTTTTGGTTGAAGAAGGAACCAGCGGTGGCTCTGATTATTGTATTCCGGAAGGAACCAATGTAAACAGATATATCAATAATTTCTCTACCACAGGAGGTGTTGATAATATCACCAATATGGCAAGCGGTTTTTCCACCGGAGGTTATGGTGACTTTACGGCTACACACAGTGTATCCCAAGATCCCGAGGGATCCGTTTCTTTTACGGCGGATATTAACGGTGGAACAGCAGGCTTCCGGGTTTGGGTTGACTGGAACCAAGACGGTGTTTTTGATATTGTCGATGAGGTTGCTTACAATTCAACAGGATATTTGGCTACCCAAAGTGGTTCATTCGTGGTTCCTGCCGATGCAACGCCGGGTGAAACACGTATGCGTGTTGTAAGCCACTGGCTGAGCACAACAGGTCTCGTAGATCCATGTGCAACCGGCTTTACTTATGGTGAATTCGAAGACTATACATTCGTAGTGAATGGAACAACTACACCAGACTATTGTATTCCAGAAGGAACCAATGTAGCCAGATATATCAATAATTTTTCCACTACAGGAGGAGTTGAGAATATCTCGAATATGGCAAGCGGTTTTTCAACCGGAGGTTATGGTGACTTCACCGCAACCCATTCTCTAACACAAGAAACTGGAGAATCAGTTAGCTTCACTGCCGATATTATGGGTGGAATAGCCGGTTTCCGAATTTGGGTTGACTGGAACCAAGACGGTGTTTTTGATATTGTGGATGAAGTTGCTTACAACTCAACAGGATATTTATCTACCCAAAGTGGTTCATTCGTGGTTCCTGCCGATGCAACGCCGATGCCATGGAAGGTACGACCCGTATGCGTGTAGTAAGCCACTGGCTGAGTACAACAGGTCTTGTAGATCCCTGTGCAACCGGGTTTGCCTATGGAGAATTTGAAGATTATACCTTCAATGTAACTGCAGGCGGCGGAGGCCCGACTGATCCTGTATATTGTGCACCAGCAACAACAAACGTAAACTGGGAATGGATTACCAATGTCAACTTTGCAGGTATTGACAATACCACTGCCGGAAATGTTGGTTTAAATGACTATACGGATCAGGTAGCTGAAGTAACTGCTGATTCAGTAGTTCCGATTACCGTATCTATCGAGTCCGATGCCAATGACTATATTTGGGTGTTTATAGACTGGAACCAGAATGGTACATTGGATGACGCAGGGGAAGTAACTGTTTTAGCTACCGCTACAAATGTATCCGGTCCATATACCGAAGACGTTATCGTTCCTGCTGATGCATTAGAAGGAGAAACCCGTATGAGGG
>CALDPJ010000207.1 GCA_937911795.1 uncultured Flavobacteriales bacterium
AGGATTTTTTACGGTGACCGGAATCAGCAAAAGCCTCGAAGCCGGTTTTCCGATTTGGGTGTGCATCATCATGGGCACCATCACCGGTTGTATTGGTGGAGTAATCCGAGATATCATCATCAATGAAGTTCCGTTGCTTTTCAGAAAAGACCTCTATGCCATTGCCTGTATCGTCGGTGGCGTGGTTTATTTCATCGGATTTCAGTTTCAGGCAGCGTTTCCGTTTCACACATTGGCGGCGGCGTTGACGGTAATTGCGACAAGAATTATTGCGGTGCGGTTTCACCTGCAGTTGCCGATTTTTGATTCGTTGAAATCGGATAACGATCTTTCATGAAAAATTACCGAATTCCACGAAATTTTAAATAATGCGTCGTAGCGAATGCTACGATGGGATGGTGACCGGGAGTAGGTTGTTGGTTGAAGTTGAACTAATATTGCTTTTTTAGATCATTTATAAATAGTACCAGTACTTCGTTGCGCCTTTACAAGTTACGTTGGCTGTGGAAGAATTGTATTGTCCGGGCCTTATGGTTTTAATATTTTGCGCCGCATTTTTACTAACCTTTTTAACCAAAACAATGAATTAAATCTACTTGCTTTAGCAGTTGTCCTCGCATTTTCTTCCTGCAAGAAGGATGAGAAAGATGAACCAACACCAAAAACTGTTACCAATGCTAAAATCACATTAAACTCAGCAAACGGCCCGGTAGAAGGAATAACAGTGTATGTTTATGACGAAGACAAATGGGAAATGATGGGAGATAGCCCGAACATGGCTACAGGGCAGGCTGCTTCTGATGAGAATGGTGTTGCAAGGTTTTCCAATCTAGAATATCCTACGGTCTTTAATCAGATCAACAACAACCAGAATACCATGCGATTTTCCGCCCATTATTCCCTGAATGGCGTAAATAAAACGAAAGTAAAAGCCATTACCTTTTCAAAAGGCGATTCAAAATCTTCAAGTCTGTATCTGGATTAGGACATAAATTCAGAATCCACTTCGAAAAGGATTGACAATTCGGTCAATCCTTTTTTTAGCTCTGGCAATGATGTGGGGGTAGTACAGTTGGTAAATGACTCAGATATAAAACCAATTCATTGGTCGGAAGTCAAGCACTGGGGGAGCATCAGTAGAAACGGTATTCCTTTTTCATAATTCAGCTCATCATAAAACAAACCCACTCTGGCCAGACTGTCATAATACTGTTTCAGATGATCGTAGTAATACAGTTCACTTGATATATACCAGGCCTTTTCTCCTAGTTTACTGGCCAGAAACCATTTTTCAAGCAATCTTCCGGACCTGCCATTGCCGTCATTAAAAGGATGGATTTTTACAAATACGAGGTGAAGCATAGAAGCATAATAAAAGATCTCCTCTGTGTTGAGTTTCAGCTCTAACAGTGAATCCAGCTCCGACCAGAACAATTCAAATTCCTTTTTTACAATTCCTGATTCCGGTGCTTCGTACTGTATGCGTTGTGTTTGCTGTTCCAGAATAAGCATATTACCAGTGCGTATAACACCTC
>CALDPJ010000208.1 GCA_937911795.1 uncultured Flavobacteriales bacterium
CGACCTGCTCACACACGCGATCGATGATGTCGGCCAGATGTTCCAGCCGATGCCCGAGACTCGTTCCCTGACCGGCCGTCACTTCGAGGCAGGTGGTCACGCAGACATCAGGCAGGGCGTCGTGCAGTCGATTGATCGACTCGGCGACGCGTGTCAGCCCCGCATCCTCGCCCTCGCCCAGGACATGGCCACGGCCGAAGCCCATGCGGGCGACCCCCTCACCATCGGCGGCCGCACGTGCCTTCGGGAGGAAGCCGTGGCCCGCCTGGCCGCGTGTCTGCGCGACCTGCCGCAGGTGGTCTTGCAGCGGCGCCAGGTGCCGCTTGGCCAGTACCTGGGCCTGTCGTTCGCCCTGGTGCTCGACCCGGCGCACGACCCGGCGCACGACCCGGAGGTTTGCGTCGAGGGCGCCACCGCGCGCCTGAGCCCGCTGCGCGAGCACCACGGCCCGCGGGCGATCCTGAATGCGGTCGAGCGCGTCATCGGCAGTTACGGGGCCGAGCGTGCCCGAACCGAAAAGGAGCTGGCCCTGGCGCAGGGCCAGCGGCGCGACTATCACGCCCGCCTGGGGGCCGACTTTGCCCACGGCGCCTACCTGGCCGCCCTCACCGACCTGCGCCAGCACAACTGCCTGGTCGGATCACTGCCAACGTGGCGCTTTCGCGAACAGAACGATCACCACGTCGACCTGAAAATCCAGGGCAACTGGCGCAGCAATAACGGCTACGCCCTGCTGGCCGCCGCGCGCAAGGGTCTGGGGTTGGTGCAGCTGCCCGAGTTCTACGTCCACGACGATATCGCGGCCGGGCGATTGCTGCCGGTGCTGGAAAAATATCAGCAAACGCTTATTCAGGGGAAATCCGCCCGGCTGGTTCAACTGGAAAAAACGGAAAAACCTTACGTTTCAGACCTGCATCTGCTTACCGCAAAGCCCGTGATGTATATTTGCAATGTCGAAGAGAGCTCTGTAGTTGAAGGAAATGCTCATGTTGAAGCTGTTCGTGAGGCCGTAAAAGACGAAAATGCTGAAGTGATTGTCATTGGAGCGGCCATCGAAGCCGATATTGCACAACTGGAAACATACGATGAACGCCGGGAATTTCTGGAGGATATGGGACTGAAAGAAGCGGGTGTAAGTAAATTGATTAAGTCTGCATACAGACTGCTCGATCTGCAAACCTATTTCACTGCCGGCGTAAAGGAAGTTCGCGCCTGGACGATTTACAAAGGCGATACAGCCCCACAAGCCGCCGGAGTAATTCACACCGACTTCGAAAAAGGATTTATCCGCGCTGAAGTCATTGCTTTTGAAGACTTCATAAATTATGGTTCAGAGGCTGCAGTTAAGGAAGCCGGTAAAATGCGGGTAGAAGGGAAGGAGTACGTCGTTCAGGATGGAGATGTGATGCATTTTAGGTTTAATGTGTAGGTAATTAATCAGGTACACGCTAGCAATTCTGACCGTTCCTTCAGGAATGTATACATTTAGGCAACCGCTTATCAGGTAGTTGTATGGTTTCTGCTTTCTGTAGATTAATGCTCATAACATTATTGTTGTTGTCCGTTCCCGGATTTTCGCAGCAGTTGAATGTCGATTCCCTGTTGCTGATCTGGAATAATCCCGCACAAAATGATACCCTTCGGATGAAGGCCATTCATGAAATCGCATGGAAAGGATTTATCAATACCAATCCCGATAGCGCGTTCTATTATGGTCAGCAGTTTTTTGAATTTGCCAGCGAACGTGGATATAGAAAGGAATCATCTATTGCATTAAATACTATGGGAGCCGCCGAATATTATCGCGGTAATCTCCCCGAGGCAATCGATTATTACACAAAAAGTCTGGAGATAAAATCCGATAGCGATGACCCAACCGGTGTAGCAAGTCTGTTGAACAATCTGGCCAGTATTTATTACAGCCAGGGCGATTATGCGCGGTCCATTCAAAACCTCACAAAAAGTCTGCAGATCAAAGAAAAGTTAGAAGACAAAAACGGAATTGTAAATGCGCTCAGCAATATCGGCGCTATTTACCGAAGCGATGGAAACCATGAAAAAGCACTCGAGTATTTTTTAAAAAGTCTTGAACTGGCTGAGGAACTGGATAACCCTGCAATGATTGCCAATGCGCTCAATAGTATTGGCGTTTCTTATAAAGATCATGGCGATGAAGCGTTTTTCCGTTTAGACACCGCAACTGGCAACCAAATGTTTTCTCATGCCCTGGTGCATTATCAGCGCAGTCTGGCCATTCAGGAAAAACAAGGTGATGATCGGGGAGCGGCCAAAACACTGAACAATATCGCCAACCTATTAATGCACCAAGGCAATTACCAAGAGGCATTGGATCATCACAACCTGAGCCTTGAAATCAAAACTGCTTTGCACGATCAGGCGGGTATTGCTGTTTCGCTCAACAATATTTCGAATGTTTACCGCAAAATGGGGCAAATTGATCGTGCTTTAGAGAATAGCCGAAAAGCGCTGGAAATCGGAAGTCAATCAGGCGTAGTTTCTATTGAACGCGATGCGGCAGAATCTCTGTACCAGATTTACGAGGAAGTAAATCAGTTCCAGAAAGCGCTCGAAATGCATGCGCTGTATATCGGGTTGCGCGACAGCATAAACAGTCAGGAGAATCAAAATGAAATAATGCACCAACGCTTTCAGTATGAATTCGACAAAAAGGAAGCGCTCATAGAAGCAGAACAGGAAAAGAAAAATGCGCTCAATGCCGAACAATTGCGGCGGAAGAATCTGGAACGCAACAGCTTCATTGGCGGTTTTGGAATCATGCTGTTGCTTGCCGGACTTTTCTTTTTTCAGCGGTTGAGAATTGCCCGTGAGAAAAAGCGGAGCGATGAATTGTTGCTGAATATCTTACCTGAAGAAACCGCTCGTGAATTAAAAGAAAAAGGTCACGCAGAAGCCAAATTCATGGAAGACGTTACGGTTTTGTTTACCGATTTTGTTGGATTTACAGAGTTGTCTGCACAGATGAATCCCCGCGAACTAGTTGCCGAAATCAACGAGTGTTTCAGCGCCTATGATAAAATCATGGCGAAATACGGAATCGAGAAGATCAAAACCATTGGCGACGCATATATGGCCGCCGGTGGATTGCCAACGCCAAACGCTACACACGCCAGAAATGTAGTGGATGCCGCGCTCGAAATACGAGATTATATGCTACACAAAGAAGAAATCCGAAAAATCGAGGGCAAACCATTTTTTAATGTTCGCATGGGTGTTCACACCGGTTCTGTTGTGGCCGGAATTGTGGGTATAAAAAAATTCCAATACGATATTTGGGGAGATACCGTTAATACTGCCAGCAGAATGGAAAGCTCCGGGGAATCAGGAAAAATCAACATTTCCGAAAGCACTTACGGGAGAATAAAAGAATTTTATAATTGTGAATTCCGCGGTGAGATAGAAGCAAAGGGCAAAGGAAAAGTGGGTATGTATTTTGTCGAAAAAGTAGCGTGAGTTAATGTCCGTTTGTTTCCAACAGTTTTCAAAGATTTCAAAAATCACTGTGGATAATTTCTCATCCTGCGTCCCAAAATCCATTTGATTAAAGTCTATTTTAGCGCGTTGTAAAGCGCACAATCCCTATTCCGGTCAGGAACCATACATGGCAGATAATTCAACCTATACAGAAGATAATATCCGGTCGCTCGACTGGAAAGAACACATCCGTCTCCGTCCGGGGATGTATATCGGTAAACTCGGAAACGGTAATTCCTTCGATGACGGGATCTATATCCTCATAAAAGAGGTGCTCGACAATTCCATTGACGAATATGTAATGGGGCACGGAAAAAAAGTTGAGGTAAAAATCAAGGAAGGAAAAGTCTCAGTCCGTGATTTTGGTCGTGGAATTCCGCTGGGAAAAGTCATCGATTGCGTCTCCCGTATCAACACCGGGGCAAAATACGACTCCAAAGCTTTTAAAAAGTCGGTAGGTCTGAATGGTGTCGGTACAAAAGCAGTAAATGCTTTGTCTTCCAGTTTCAGCATTGAATCTGTCCGCGATGGCAAAAAGAAAACGGCCGTTTTTCATCAAGGTGAATTGGTTGAAGACTTGCCGCTCACAGATACCGAAGAGCGCAATGGAACCTACGTCGAATTCATCGCAGACGAAGACATTTTCAAAAGCTACAGCTATAGAGCTGAGCACGTTGAACGCCTCATCTTAAACTATTGCTACCTCAATACCGGATTGTCTATCTGGTTCAATGGAACACGTTTTCACTCCGAGAACGGACTCTATGATTTACTCCAGGAGAAGATGGATGGCGAACCGCTTTATCCGATTATCCATTTGCGCGGAGAAGACATTGAAGTGGCATTTACCCATGGAAGTTCTTATGGCGAGGAATACTATTCATTCGTCAACGGACAACATACCACACAAGGAGGAACGCACCAGGGTGCTTTTCGGGAAGCCGTGGCAAAAACAATCCGCGAGTTTTACGGCAAAAATTATGAAGCCGTAGATATCCGAAGCTCGATTGTTGCCGCCGTGAGCGTAAAGGTGATTGAGCCGGTTTTCGAGTCGCAGACCAAAACCAAACTGGGTTCACAGGAAATTGAGCCTGACGGAAAGTCAATGCGTGCTTTTGTTGGGGATTTTATCAAAGAACACCTCGACAATTATTTGCACCGAAATCCTGCCATTGCTGAGGAACTGGACCGAAAAATCCGGCGGTCGGAAAAAGAGCGGAAGGAGTTGGCGGGTATACGGAAACTCGCAAAAGACCGGGCTAAAAAGGCCAATCTCCACAACAAAAAACTCCGCGATTGCCGCGCACACTTCAACGAAGGCAAAGATCCGGAGAAGGAAAAAGAAACAACCCTGTTTATCACCGAGGGGGATTCAGCGAGCGGATCCATCACCAAATCGCGCGATGTGAACACGCAGGCAGTATTCAGCCTGAAAGGTAAGCCGCTCAATACATTCGGACTCACCAAAAGGGTGGTGTACGAGAATGAAGAATTCAACCTGATACAGGCGGCCCTGAATATCGAAGATGGTATGGAAGGGTTGCGCTACAACAAAATTGTAATCGCTACAGATGCCGATGTCGACGGAATGCACATTCGACTGCTGCTCATTACCTTCTTTCTGCAATTTTTCCCCGATGTGGTGAAGAACGATCACTTGTATGTGCTTCAAACGCCCTTGTTCAGGGTGCGAAATAAAAAGCAAACGTTCTATTGCTACAGCGAAGAGGAACGCCGCGAAGCGCTGAGAAAACTGGGTAAAGGAGCAGAAATCACGCGATTTAAGGGATTGGGAGAGATATCACCCGATGAGTTCAAAAACTTTATCGGAGAGGATATCCGAATCGATCCGGTGGTAATTACCAAAGACAATCCCATTCAGGAGATGCTGAGTTTTTACATGGGAAAAAACACGCCCGACCGGCAGGATTTTATCATTGATAATCTGCGCGTAGAGAAAGATCTGGTGGAAGAGGTAGAGGCAGAATTGGAAACAACGATTGAAGGAGAATGACAGACGAGAACATTCCGGAAGAACAAGAGCCGAAAGATCAGGAACCACAGGACGATAATCTGGGAAGAGTTATTGCCGTTTCGGGCATGTACAAAGACTGGTTTCTGGATTACGCCTCGTACGTAATTCTTGAGCGCGCGGTACCGGCAGTGGTCGATGGGCTGAAGCCGGTGCACCGCCGGATTATGCACTCCATGAAGGATCTGGATGATGGCCGGTACAACAAAGTGGCCAACATTATCGGTCATACCATGAAGTATCACCCGCACGGTGATGCATCTATTGGGGATGCACTGGTTCAACTCGGTCAGAAAGATCTGATGATCGACGCCCAGGGAAACTGGGGAAATACGCTGACTGGTGATGGCGCTGCGGCTCCGCGATACATCGAAGCACGTCTTTCGAAATTTGCACTCGAAGTAGCTTTCAATCCCAAAACCACTCAATGGCAACTTTCCTATGATGGAAGAAATCAGGAGCCGGTACACCTTCCGATTAAATTCCCGCTGTTGCTGGCCCAGGGCGCCGAAGGTATTGCGGTTGGTTTGGCCTGTAAGATTCTTCCACACAATTTTGTTGAGTTGATCGATGGCTGTATCGAAACCCTGCGCGGCAAAAAACCAAAAATTCTCCCGGATTTCCAGAACGGTGGAATGGCCGATTTTTCGAATTACAACGATGGTCTGCGCGGTGGAAAAGTGCGTGTTCGGGCGAAGATTAAGGAGCTGGATAAGAAAACACTGGTGATTACTGAAATCCCTTTCGGGACAACCACATCCAGCTTGATAGAAAGTGTTGTAAAAGCCAACGAAAAGAACAAAATAAAGATTCGCAAAATAGAGGACAATACCTCTGATACCGCGGAAATTCTGATACATCTGCCTCCGGGTACTTCTCCGGACAGAACCATTGATGCACTCTACGCATTTACCGATTGCGAAGTCTCCATTTCTCCCAACTCGTGTGTAATTGACAACGATAAGCCGGAGTTTCTGGGAGTTGCAGAAATTCTGAAGCGTTCGGTTGATCGTACGGTGGATTTGCTCAAACTGGAGCTGCAAATAAAACTCAGTGAACTCGAAGAGCAGTGGCATTTTTCATCTCTGGAAAAGATTTTCATCGAGAATCGCATATACCGCGATATTGAGGAAGAAGAAACCTGGGAGGGCGTTATCTCGGCAATTGACAATGGTCTGAAGCCACACATCAAACATTTGCGGCGCGAAGTTACCGAAGAGGATATCGTTCGGTTGACCGAAATAAAGATCAAACGGATTTCGAAATTCGATAGTTTTAAGGCAGACGAAATCATTAACCGTCTGGAAGATGCGATGGCTGAAGTGAAGCATCACTTAAACAACCTCGTCGACTTTGCAATCGATTATTACAAGCGTCTCAAGCAGAAATATGGCAAAGGGCGCGAACGTAAAACAGAGATTCGGGCATTCGAAAATATCGAGGCGACCAAAGTGATTGCAGCCAACAGAAAGTTGTATGTAAATCGCGAGGAAGGTTTTGCCGGTTGGGGAATGCGGAAGGATGAATACGTCTGCGATTGCTCAGATCTGGATGATATCATTGTTTTTCGCGGTGATGGTACGATGGTCGTCACCAAAGTGGATAATAAAAAATTCGTCGGCAAGGACATAATTTGCATTGCCGTATGGAAAAAAGGAGATAAGCGAACCATTTATCACATGGTTTATCAGGATGGTCCACGTGGTCCGGTGATGGTAAAGCGTTTTAACGTGAGCAGCATCACCCGCGATAAGGATTATGACCTGACGAAAGGGACAAAGGACTCCAAAGTGCTGTACTTTTCGCGCAACCCCAATGGTGTGGCCGAAACAATCTCTGTTAAACTACGGCCGAGACCGAAATTGAAAAAACTGAAGTTCGACTTTGATTTTGCTGAGATGACCATTCGCGGCAGAAATTCAAAAGGGAATATTCTCACAAAAAACATAGTCAGTAAGGTTGAGCTCAAGGAGAAAGGGAGTTCCACACTTTCAGCCAGAAAGATTTGGTATGACGATACTGTAAACCGTTTGAATGTAGATGGAAGAGGTAGGTTCCTGGGAGAGTTCTCAGGAGATGACAGAATTCTTACCATCTCCGGAAATGGTAGCTATAAATTACCCGGATTCGATCTGTCCATCCGTTTTGACGACGACATGATCCACATCGAAAAATGGCAACCGCTGAAACCGCTGAACGTGGTTTACTATGACGGCGAAAAAGAGCAATACAATGTCAAGCGTTTCCTGCTCGAGAAAACGGATAAAGTGGTGTCATTTATTTCTGATCATGAGGAGTCTAAACTGATAATCGCTTCAGCTTTGCACGCGCCTGTTGTCAATATCCAATACGATAAGCGTAGCAATGACCGGGAAGATGAAGAGGTCGCCCTTCGTGATTTCATTGCGCTGAAAGGTGTGGGGGCAATGGGTAACCGCTTGACTTCCCTCAAGGTTAAATCCATCACATTACTGGATCCGGATGAAGAGCTGGAGGAAAAAATTGAATCCGAACTGCAAGAAGAAATAAAGCGGGAGGAAGCACTAAAGAACGAGGTCGAATCCGATATCGATGATGAAGGCAACGATGAAGGTGGTGATGAAGGCAATGCCGGTGATGCAGAAAACGATTCGGGTACAGAACCTGAAACACCCACTCCACCCAAATCGGTGGCGCCTTCGGGAAAACCATCTTCTAACGGGACTTCTGATAAAACCGCGGTTGAAGAATCCGAAGGACCAGTGACGATTGAATTATCGGTGGATGATGACGAACCGGAGTCAAAAGAGGAAGAGCCTGCCAATGAAAAAGCATCCGCTCCGGATCCGAAGCCAAAGAAGAAATCTCCATCCGGTGATAGCGGAAACCAGATAACGTTGTTCTGATTTTGTTGTAGATAAAAAAAACGGCCCCTTTCGAGGCCGTTTTTCTTACTTTCTTTCGAAAGTACTTTCTAACCAGAAACTTTTATCTCACCATCATTAATTTTTCTACATACGTTGCAGATTCGGTGGTGAGTCGGTAAATATAGATTCCTGAACTCAGGTCGCTTCCGTTAAATTCATATCGGTATTCCTGATTGGCAGATACTTCACCGTGATATAATTGGCTGATAACTTTTCCGCTCATATCCATCACTTCAAGTGAAACACTTTTTGAATCAACAGGGATGCTGAACAGAATGGTGGTGCGGTGCGCAGTTGGGTTTGGCCATGCTGACAATACCACTCCGGGGTTTTTAGCCGGCTTCAAAGCGTCTATATTCGCAAGTTCATTCTGATCATCATTCGGTTGAACCGTAATTACCTGTACATCAACAGAAGCGTTTCCGCAATCGTCGGTAGCTGTCCAGATCCGGGTAATGGTGTAGTCGCATTCCGGGCAGTCGGATTCGAAACCGAAGTCTCCGATTCCATTCGCACCTTCATTGCCCATCCACAAACCATCGTAATAGAACCATCCCGACATTCCGTCGGCGGCGTTGCGGTTGTTTGCAGCGGTACCTACCTGAAATCCGAAGTAGTTGCTGGCCGGTGCGTGCGCCAGGATCAATTCCGAACCTGCATACATTCCATCTCCTGTGAGGATTGCGCTGTCAGCGTTCAAAATGTAGTAATCCCAGTTTTCGAACTCTGTCCCGGCAACTGCCGCATCGTCTTTATAGCTTCTTCCCATAGCGCTCCAGGTGGTCCAGTCCGCACGATCTTTAAAGTACACATCAATGATCCATCGTTTGTTCGGATTGCTTGGTGCGTAAACCGTTCCGGTGAGATGTGCGCGACCATTTGACATCTCGACAAACTGTCCACCCGATTCGTTGAGGTGGTAGTATTGTGGTTCTCCAAGGCTGTTCGGTAGCCACAATGCCCACGCTGCACCAACAACTTCCAGCGGAGTTGTTAAGGTACATTCTCCAAGACCGTCTTCACCAGTGAATCCGTCGATGAACTCTTCGGCAACCACTTCCACATCCGAACAGTTGTCCCACGCCAGTACTTCTGCCATGGCAGGAATAGAGTCGGTACAACCGTAAGTGGCATCTTCAGGTACATCTACCAATACCGGTGGAGTATTGTCACTCACAATTACTATTTGTGAGATGGTGCTGAAGTTTCCGCAATCATCGGTAGCAGTCCAGGTTCGGTATAACGTGTAATCTCCGTCACATTCTCCATCTTCCTGCTCTTCAGAGAAAACTACTTCTGCAGGACCGCAGTTGTCAGTGGCTGTGATTTCTGCCGGAGCAGGCACCGCATCACATTCAGCAGTGATTTCCGGTTCCACAGTTTCATTGAATTCAGGTGCGATTTCGTCCGCCACCACAATGATCTGTGTGTATTCGACATAATTTCCACAGGCATCCGAAGCACGATAAATTCTCTCTATAACAGCCGTACAGTCATCCCCGGTTTGATTATCTCCCTGATGCGTAATGATGGTTGCTCCGCAGTTGTCTTCGGCAGTTACCGAATTAACATCAGCTGTCGGAACATCATCTATACACGAGAAGTTGAGATCATCCGGAACAGAAACAAAAGTAGGGGCAAGATCATCGACGTAATGAACAGTTATAACTCTGGAAGCGGAATTTCCACATGCATCGGTGGCGGTCCAGGTGTATACCTCGGTCCATTCATTTGCACATGCTCCGTCCAGTGTTTGTACGTCAAGAGATAAATCCACAGCAGTGTCACAGTTATCGGAAGCGGCAATGGCGGGTATTTCGAAGGCCATATCGCAATCTAGTGTGAATTCATTGTCTTCGCCGCTTAGTACTGGTGCAGTTGTGTCAGTCACAGTAATCACCTGTGTGTGCGAAACGCTGTTATCACAAGTGTCGGTTGCAGTCCAGGTTCGGTAGATGGTGTAGGATTGTGGACAATCTCCGTTTTCGAAGATTTCACTAAATTCTACATTCACTGAATCATCACAATTGTCTGTTGCAGAAACCTCTGCCGGAGCAGGAATTTCCTCATCGCATTCATAAGAAGAGTCAAGAGGTAACCCGCTTAATACCGGCGCAATAGTGTCGATCAGGTTAATGAATTGTTCATGTGATGAAACGTTACCGCACGCATC
This sequence comes from uncultured Flavobacteriales bacterium, assembly GCA_937911795.1. Lineage (GTDB taxonomy): Bacteria > Bacteroidota > Bacteroidia > Flavobacteriales_D > SKUL01 > SKUL01. Next base: position 10,625 of record CALDPJ010000208.1, read on the forward strand.
GGTTGCAGTCCATATTCTGTGCAATACACCTTCGCAACCACCAGAGAATTCTACTTGCGTGTATTCAATGGTTACATCGCTGCAATTGTCGGTAGCAGAAACTTCTGCCGGATCCGGAATGTTGCTGCAATCAGCGGTGATGTTTTCGGGTGCATTGGTGAATACAGGAGCGATGTTATCGCTGTATTCCAACATCTGAACACAATCACTGAAGTTTCCACAGATATCAGTTGCGCGATAGGTGCGGATGATTACTCCTTCGCAGTCATTGCCTTCCTGAATGTCGGAAAGATGCACGATGGTTACGTCACTACAGATATCCTCAGCAGATACGAGATTTGTATCCGGAGCGGGAATATCATCCATACAAACATAGCTCGCATTTGCAGGACAAGCAGTGAACGTAGGACCTTCTTCGTCAACTACGGTTATGATCTGCGATTGTGCAGTCATATTGCCACAATCATCGGTTGCTGTCCAGGTTCGGGTAATAATGGTCGGACAACCTTCTTCGATTGTTTCGAAATACCCCGCTGCGATGTTGGTACAGTTATCTTCGGCGTAGCAATCAACCGGAGCAGGGATATTATCACAAGTAACGGTAATGTCCGGCAACTGGTCATCAAAAACAGGAGGAGTAGTGTCGTTAACGATAATCAACTGTACATACTCATTGAAGTTGCCACATTCATCTGTTGCGCGGTACGTTCTGGAAATTACCGATTCGCAGTCGTCACCATCCTGTACATCACCTTCGTGGCTGATGATCACTGAACCGCAGTTGTCTTCGGCAGCGATATCAGAAAGGTCAGCCTGAGGTACATCAGATATGCATTCGAAATAGAGGTCTTCAGGCGTATCAGTAAATACGGGAGCTTGTTCATCTACATAGTGAATGGTCATGGACACAGAAGCGCTGTTACCGCAGTCATCAGTTGCTGTCCAGGTATATACTTCTGTCCATTCCTGAGGGCAATCACCCGGTGTAGAGATAACTTCTTCTTCAACTTCAACCGCTATGTCACAATTATCTGTTGCAACCGGTGCGGCAATCAGAATTTCGTCCTCACACGAAACGGTTATTTCACTGTCTTCCATATTGAAAGTGGGTGCTGTAGTATCGATAACCGAAATTACCTGAGTGTGAGAAGTTGAATTTTCGCAAGTATCGGTTGCCGTCCAGGTGCGGTAAATCGTGTAATTGCTCGGGCAGTCACCAGGAACGATGGTTTGTTCAAAAACCACATCTACCGACTCGTCGCAGTTATCGGTGGCGTAAACGTCTTCGTTAGAAGCCGGAGTGGGTTCGAAGTTTATTGCTCCAACCGCTCCATTGTTCAGAATGATCCGAACTCCGTCAACCTGACCTTCGAAACCATCGGCCCAGGCTGACCCGGTTGAAATTCCGAAGTAGAATACTGTTTCGTTACTGTAGTCATACAGACCCTCTTCGTAGGCAGGGCTGAAATCGGTCCAGTCGAACGATCCTTCTACAATATTCGCCCAGAAAGGATCATTGTAGGTGCCGTACACAGGAATGGTTGCTCCTCTGTTGGCATCAAATACGCGAAGTTGGTTGGCTCCTTCATCCGTACTCCATTGAACCCAGCTATTGGCCGGAGCCGAAATGTTTGCTGAGAAGTAAGGCTCGAGATTTAATCTTCTTCCGTAGAAGAAATTGTCATCATCATTCCAGTCTGGCACAGTGTAGATCTCCAGATACCAGTTGAGGTACAGAGGATTCATTGCATATTCAACTCCTTGTTTGGTGTAGAAGCTCATTGAAGCAATGTCGCTAATGGATATACTTTGTCCGAATAGTTCCTGTGGAGTAAAGTAAACCGCAGTTTTAGTGCTTCCATTGGCTGCAAATGATCCGTTGCTGTAACCAGGGGCAGCGTCACCATATACTCCTAGCGGATTGTCGGTGTTGGTGATACCATCACCCGGATAGAACGTTAAGGTGTTTTGGATTACACCTCCACGCAGTTCAAGTCCTTCTAGAATTTCAGGAATTTCATCGCTACATTCATAGGTAGCATCTTCCGGTAAATTGTGGAGCACTGGCGCAATGGTATCTACAATGCTGATGTATTGTTCGTGAACGGCAACGTTTCCACAGCTACCGCAACAGTGACCGTAGAGGACAATGTTGCACCAGTGGCCATCGCCCAGAACGTGACCGTTCAGTTGGACAACACCGGAAACGGTTCCATCACGGCTGCCCAGATCGACAACGGTTCTAACGATGCCTGCGGAATTGCTTCCACCACTATCGACATCGATACTTTTGACTGTTCAAATATTGGTGACAATACGGTAACCCTTACCGTTACCGACGT
>CALDPJ010000209.1 GCA_937911795.1 uncultured Flavobacteriales bacterium
ACGCTACCGACAAAGGGGCTTTCTCGCTCATCGGTGGCGGTGATTCGGTAGCCGCCGTCAATAAATTTAACCTGTCAGACCGCGTAAGTTATGTCAGCACCGGTGGAGGTGCGATGCTGGAGTTCCTGGAAGGAAAAGTGCTGCCGGGTGTGGCGGCGATTGAGGGGGAGGGGTAAGCCAGCAAGGTTAGATTCGAATAGTTACCCGCCAAAGTAGCCCCGCCCAGAATCGAACTGGGATCTAAAGTTTAGGAAACTTCTATTCTATCCGTTGAACTACGGGGCCAGAAAATGCTATGCCGGAAGGTGAATGGTTCAGAAGTGAAAACACTGAACCGGGCGGCAAATTTACAGGAAGTTTACGTAAACTGTCATCAATAGATGATTTTATTCCCGCTGTTCACCGACTGAATGGATTTGTATTCGACATTTATTATTTCTGAGAACGGATAATTATGCGTAAATTCTGCCAAACAAAAAAAACAGCAATGAAAACCCAATCTATTTTTCTCATAATGTTCGCTTCCTTAACTTTCGTCTCCTGCCAGTCTTTGGTCACATTGGAAGATGTGCGGAAACAGGAAAGAAAAGCCATCTCTGCCGTTGATGATGCACGTGAGGAAACAGTAGCTCTCGCGGAAATTAAAGAACAGTATTCACTGGACCGGATTAAAGCTGATATCGACCGGCTTGAGAAGGAACAAAAAGCAGCCAAAAAAGACATTAAAAGCCTGAGAGGCATGTCTACTGAATCTGCGGTTGGTGCCACAGAAGGAACAGTAAAAAGTCTGGAAAAACGAAGCAAAGCAATAGATAACGAAATCAGCGCATTGAAATCCGAACAACCCGAAACCTGGGGGGAATCAGTTTTACGAATTGAACAGGATATTGAATCATTGAAACTCGAAATCCGGAAAATCACGAATAACCTACAGCAGTAATCTAACGAACTTCACTACCTGCCGGCCAATCGTCCTTCGGAGATACGAAAGATAGTTGGCCGGTTTCGTTTTCAGCCATCAGAATCATTCCCTGAGATTCCACACCGCGAATTTTACGGGGAGCGAGGTTCATCAATACACAAACTTTCTTTCCCACCACTTCTTCGGGAGAAAAACAATGCGCAATGCCCGATATGATGGTTCGCTGATCCAGCCCTGTATTTACCTTCAGTTGCAACAGCTTGTCGGTTTTAGGAACCCGTTCGGCAGATAGTATTTCACCCACCCGGATGTCCAGTTGCTGAAAGGTTTCAAATGCGATATCCTCTTTTTGTGGTGCCATGCTTTTTTCCGTTTTCGGTTTTTGCAGTTTTGATTTCTGGGCTTCAACAACATCATCTTCAACACGACTAAAAATCAATACCGCCGCTCCGATCTGATGGCCGGTGGGGGCGAGATCCGTGCGCCCCGCCTGATCCCATTTCTGAAGTTTCAGATCCAGCATTTTTTCAATTTTTTCTGCGGTATCCGGTAAAAAAGGTTGCAGCAAAACTCCTAGATTGGCCGTGATCTGAAGGCAATTATTAAGAATATTTTTCACCCGATCCGGATCCGTTTTCTGAAGCTTCCAGGGCTCGGTTTCCGTTAGGTATTTATTTCCGAGGCGGGCCAATCCCATAACCTTGTGTTGCGCCTCCCGAAACTTATATTGTTCTATCAGTCCGGCCACTTCTGACGGAAGATTCCGAATCGCGTCGGCAATGGCTTCTTCTTCCGCTCCGGTGGTGGTCGTTTCAGGAACAAGGCCATCGTAATATTTATTGGTCAGCACAACTACACGATTCACAAAATTGCCAAGGATCGCCAGTAATTCGTTGTTGACCCGCGCCTGGTAATCCGTCCAGGTAAATTCACTGTCCTTATTTTCGGGAGCGATGGAGTTTAAAACATAACGCAATTCGTCTCTTCTCTCGGGAAGATCCTCAAGATATTCGTGCAGCCATACGGCCCAGTTGCGCGAGGTTGAAATTTTCTCACCTTCGAGATTCAAAAATTCATTGGCTGGAACGTTGTGCGGCAGAATATAATCACCGTGCGATTTGAGGATAATCGGGAAGATGATGCAGTGAAAAACGATGTTGTCCTTGGCGAGAAAATGCACCAACTGAGTATCATTGTTTTTCCAGTACGGTTCCCATTCCTTACCCTGATCTTTTGCCCATTGACGCGAGGCGCTGATGTATCCGATCGGCGCATCGAGCCACACATACAGCACCTTTCCATCTGCATTTTCGAGCGGCACTTTCACCCCCCAATCCAGATCGCGCGTCATGGCACGTTCCTGTAAACCTCCGTCGAGCCATGACCGACACTGACCGAGTACATGATTCTTCCATGCTTTGGGATCGTGGTGTTGCACTTCTCCGAGTTTACCATTCTCCAACCATTCTCTCAACCACGATTCGTGGTTCTGCATCGGCAAATACCAATGTTTTGTGCTGCGCTTTTCGGGCGTGGAGCCGCTCAGTGCCGAAACCGGGTTGATCAGTTCCTCGGCGACAAAGTTGGTCTGCTGCCAGCCGCCAAAGGCAAAGAGTACCGGCACCAGCGCGGCGCCCACGGCCAGCACCAGTCCGCCCTGCATTTCGGGAGGAGCTACCGTCACAGCCTGCGGCGCTCCGGCAAAGAGCGCAGCGCCCACCAGCACTGCAATCGCGAGGAGCTTGAGCACGGTGAAGACATTCTGACTCCACGCGGCCGGGCGCACGCCAACCAGATTGAGCAATGTCAGCAGCACGATCATCGCCGCGGCAATCGGCTGGCGCGAACTGTCGGGCCACTCGAGCAGCGAGGCGAGGTAGCTGGCGGAGGTCATGGCAACGGCCGCCGCGGCGGTCATCGACGAGCTCGCCCGAGTTGGAGAGGGCGACGCCGATGACCAGGACGGGCGTCCGGAGCGGGTCCGCATAGAGATCGAATGAGATGACGGCCTCCGTCGGGCTCGACATCGGCGGCTCATTCATCAAAGCTGTTCGCCTCGAGGACGGCGGGACTGTCGCCGAGGCATTGCGGGTCGAGACGCCGACGACGATCGAGCGGTCCAGCCGCACCCGGCGGCAATCGCGTGACACTCGTCAGCTCGGTCGCAGCGTTGCCCGACGACTTCCTCGTGCGCTCGCCGGCGAGCATCCCATACATCAACGG
>CALDPJ010000210.1 GCA_937911795.1 uncultured Flavobacteriales bacterium
ATTTGAACTCCGAAAAATACGAAATTAGGCCGAGAGATCTTCAGCAGTCCGGCAACATCATCGACGAGATTAGCCGATTAAACCAGCTGCGCAAAGACAATCCAGCACTGCAAACGCATTTGAATATTCGTTTTCACGAATCGAATAATGAGCAGGTGTTATTTTTTAGCAAAGCAACCGCTGATCGCCGCAATGTGGTGTTTGTCGCAATAAGTTTAGACCCGCACCAGGCACAGCATGCCGAGCTGCGGATTCCTCGTGAGGAGTTGGATGGCAATAGTACCGTCGTCGAACTTATGAGTGGCGTGGCCCTTTCCTGGGAGGGGGAGGCTCAACATTGGTATTTTAATCCGCAGGAGAATCCTTTTGCGGTATGGCGTTTACAGGTGACGAGGGCATAAAGCATGTTAGACATAAAAAGGCTGACGGAACCCCATTCCTTGCAGGCACTGCACGACTCGGTGGATACCAATGAACAAATCCTCTGGTACAAAGACGCCATTATTTATCAGCTTCATGTAAAGTCCTTCTACGATTCGAACAATGATGGGATAGGCGACTTCCCTGGACTCATTGAAAAGCTGGATTATATTGCCGCACTAGGTGTGACAGCAATTTGGCTGCTGCCGTTTTACCCAAGCCCTTTGCGCGATGATGGCTACGATATCGCCGATTACTACAACATCAATCCTTCGTACGGAACCATTCCGCAGTTTAGAAAATTCCTGAAGGAGGCACACAAACGCAACCTCAAAGTCATCACGGAGCTGGTCATCAATCACACCTCCGATCAGCACCCGTGGTTTCAGCGGGCACGAAAAGCCCCCAAAGATTCTCCCGGGCGGGATTATTATGTCTGGACCGACGATCCTACCAAATTTCGGGATGCACGCATTATCTTTCAGGATTATGAAGTCTCCAACTGGTCTTGGGATCCGGTGGCCAAACAATATTACTGGCACCGGTTTTTTCATCATCAGCCAGATTTGAATTTTGACAACCCCAAAGTTCAGGAAGAAGTATTCAAAATACTGGACTATTGGTGTAAAATGGGCGTGGATGGTTTCCGTCTCGACGCGGTTCCGTACCTGTTCGAAAGGGAAGGAACGAATTGCGAGAATCTGCCCGAAACGCACGCCTTTCTTAAAAAACTGCGGGCGCATGTTGAAAAACGTTTCCCCGGAACGCTCTTTCTTGCAGAAGCCAATATGTGGCCCGAAGATTCCGCTGCCTATTTTGGAGATGGTGATGAATGCCAGATGAATTACCATTTTCCGGTGATGCCGAGGATGTTTATGGCTTTGCGGATGGAAGATAAATATCCGATCACCGATATCATCAGCCAGACTCCTGAAATTCCGGAAACCTGCCAGTGGGCCATGTTCCTGCGCAACCACGACGAACTTACCCTGGAAATGGTAACCGACGAGGAGCGCGATTATATGTACAAAGTGTACGCTAAAGATCCGAAGGCGAAGATAAACGTGGGAATTCGTCACCGGCTTTCCCCGCTGATGGAGAACGACCGAAAAAAAATTGAATTACTGAACTACCTGCTGTTTTCGCTTCCGGGTACTCCGGTGATTTATTACGGCGACGAAATAGGAATGGGCGATAATTTTTATCTCGGAGACCGGGACGGCGTGCGCACTCCAATGCAATGGTCACCGGACAGAAACGCCGGATTTTCCAAAGCCAATCCACAGAAATTGTATTTGCCGGTGATCCTCGATCCGGAATATTCATACGAGGCGGTGAATGTAGAAACCCAACGTCACAATACTTCTTCGCTTTTCTGGTGGATGAAAAGGATGATTCATATGCGCAAGCGCTATAAGTCCTTCGGACGCGGTGACTTGAATTTCATCCTGGTTGAAAATGCAAAAGTGTTGGCCTTCACGCGGACATATGAAGACGAAACCATCCTGGTGGTGGTCAATCTCTCGCGCTTTTCGCAGGCCGCAGATCTCGATCTGGAAGCGTTTGCCGGCTACGTACCCATGGAAATTTTCAGCAAGAACAACTTTCCGGAAATTGAATCGGGCAAGCCCTATTTATTTACGCTTTCGCCCTATGCATATCACTGGTTTTTATTGCAGCACATGCACGTGGAAACCGAAGAGGATGGAAAAATCCCTGAGTTATGGGCTGGTAGCTGGAAAGATTTGATGAGAGAATCGGTGATGTACAAACTGGAAGACCGGATTTTACCGGCGTACATTCAGAAAATGCGCTGGTTTGGTGGCAAAGCAAGATCGGTGCATAACATGGAAATCATAGAACATGCTGAGATCAGTTATTCCGAAAACCTACCCATTTATTTTCTGCTGGTTCAGGTGAATTATGAAAACGGTATGCCCGAGATTTATCAATTGCCTCTGGCTTTTGCAGCGGGTAAGGTGGCCGAAACAACCGTCGAGAATTGTCCACAGGCGGTATTGTGCAGACTGGAAACCGATGACGCCGAAGGAGTGATTTACGATGCACTTTATGGAAAGGATTTACAGGAATTCATTTTCAGAAGTATGGCAGAAAACCATTCTATCCTTCAGAAGAAGAGCAAAATAAACTTCTACCATAACAAGCGAATGAAGCTTCAGTTGAAGGACGGTGAAAAAATGAAATCCAAAGTGCTGACGGCCGAGCAGAGCAATACATCCATCGTATACAACAACGCGTATTTCCTGAAGATATACCGCAAACTCGATCACGCCATCAATCCCGATCTCGAGCTCAACCGGTTCTTAAGCCAGCGTGCCGGATTTAAACACATTCCTCATTTTGTTGGAGCCATTGAATGGGAATATGGCCGCGACAACATTGTGCTCGGAATGATGCAGGAGCTGGTTCCCAATCAGGGGGAGGCCTGGACGTATATGGTAGATAAAATCAGCAGCTACAACGAGCGGATTCTTACCCTCGAAGAAGAAGATCTGCCCGCGCCAATTGTCACCAGCGATTTGAACAAACTGCCCGAATACGACAACCTCGAAGAAATGAACCGCGAGCTGCTCGATCTTTCAGTGGCCGATCGTGCTCAGTTGCTCGGCGTTCGAACCGGGGAAATGCACATCGCCCTGTCATCAGACAGCGAACATCCCGATTTCCGGCCGGAGGAATTTTCATTGCACTACCAACGGTCTTTATTCTCCAGCCTCCAAACGCTTGTTCGGGAGACATACCAGTCGCTGAAGAAAAATATGAAGCACCTTTCTCCGGAGTTGAGGGCAGAGGCAGAGGAGGTTTACGAGATGAAGGCCGAAGTACTGCAGGTGCTGAAACGGATTTTTAAGCGGAAAATAAACGCCATGAAGATCCGGAATCACGGCGATTATCACCTGGGTCAGGTACTCTTCACCGGAAAGGATTTTGTGATTCTCGATTTTGAAGGAGAACCGGCCAGGAGTTTTAGTGAACGGCGGTTGAAGCGATCACCGCTGCGCGATGTAGCCGGAATGATTCGCTCTTTTCACTATGCGACCTACACCGTGTTGATCAAAAATGAACAGTACAGCGTTGAGGATGTTGAAATTCTGAAACCATGGGCGGATAACTGGTACCACAACATGGCCGGATTCTTTATGAAAGCCTATCTCGATACGGTCGGAGACAAAGGGTTTATTCCTGACAACCAGGAGGATCTTACCGTGTTGATGGAAACATACCTGCTCGAAAAGGCGATTTATGAACTGAATTATGAATTAAACAATCGACCGGAGTGGGTGATTATTCCGATTCGCGGAATTAAATCGATTCTGGAAAAACACCGGTCAAAAGGAGAAGACAATGGCTGATTCAACCGATAAAAAGAAAACCACGGGCAAAAAAGCTACCGCAGGCAAAGCAGCCAAAAAAACGGTTACCAAAGCGGTGAGTGCCAAAAAGTCCACCGCAAAAACGGCTGCAAAAAAAGGTGCTGTAAAAAAATCGGAGCCGGCCAAACCAGCAACTAAATCCGCTAAGAAAAAACCTGCGGTGCGGAAGAAAACGGCTCCGGCTGTTCAAACCGATCAATCCGCCATTATCGATGTCCCTTCAACAGACAATCTCGCCAAACCAGCGGCAAAACCGATTAAGCAGCACGGAGACGCCGAAACCGAAGAAAGTATTCAACGTGCGTCGTCAGACTGGTTTTCACTTTTTTCCGATTATGACATCAACCTGGTTAAAGCCGGAAAACACTACCGGCTGTACAAAAAACTCGGATCTCACGTCGTCGAACACAACGGAGTAAAAGGAGCCTATTTTGCCGTCTGGGCACCGAATGCGCACGAAATTCATGTCGTAGGGAATTTCAACGGATGGAATAAAAGCAGCCATCCGATGCACGTTCGTTGGGATGGTTCCGGAATCTGGGAATTGTTTATTCCCGGAATCGGGACGGGAGAACTGTACAAGTATTTCATTCAATCACACAGCGGGTATGCAGCAGAGAAAGGTGATCCGTATGCGATGCGCTGGGAAACTCCTCCGGCAACGGCTTCGGTTGTATGGGAGAATGAATTTAAATGGAATGACGATGAGTGGCTCGAAAAACGCGTGCATGCGAATCCGCTTCAACAACCATTATCGGTTTATGAAGTTCACCTCGGATCGTGGAGGAAAGTTCCTGAGGACAACAACCGGTTTATGACTTATCGTGAAATGGCCCGTGAGCTGCCCGAATACTGCAGGGATATGGGTTTCTCGCACGTTGAAATGATGCCCGTTATGGAGCATCCGTTTTTTGGATCCTGGGGTTATCAAATCACCGGATATTACGCACCTTCCTCGCGTTTCGGAACGCCGGAAGATTTCATGTTTCTGATCGATGAGCTCCACGGTGCGGGAATCGGGGTGATTCTGGATTGGGTTCCATCGCATTTTCCGACCGATGAACACGGCCTGGATTATTTTGACGGAACGCATCTATACGAACACGACGATCCGCGGCAGGGCTTTCATCCCGACTGGAAAAGCAATATTTTCAATTTCGGACGCAATGAAGTGCGGGAATATTTGATTTCAAATGCATTGTACTGGCTCGACAAATTTCACATCGATGGTTTGCGGGTTGACGGCGTTGCGTCTATGATTTATCTTGATTATTCAAGAAACGAAGGGGAGTGGATTCCGAATAAATACGGAGGCAGGGAAAATCTCGAAGCCATTAGTTTTCTGCAGGAAGTCAACGCTGCGGTGCACGAATTCCATCCCGACACTTTTACCATTGCCGAAGAATCCACCGCGTTTCCGGACGTAACAAAACCCGGCAGCGAAGGAGGTCTGGGGTTCGATTTGAAGTGGATGATGGGCTGGATGCACGACTCACTGGAATATTTTCAGAAAGATCCGATTTACCGGAATTTTCACCAGGGCTCGCTGACGTTTAGTTTGTACTATGCGTTTTCTGAAAAATTCATCCTGCCACTGAGCCACGACGAAGTAGTGTACGGCAAACGATCGATGATTGACAAAATGCCTGGTGACGAATGGCAGCAATTTGCGAATCTGCGGTTGTTGTATGGTTATATGTATGGTCATCCGGGAGCAAAAATGTTATTCATGGGCGGTGAGTTCGGCCAGCGGCACGAATGGCGACATGATTTTTCACTCGACTGGCACGAATCGGATGCTCCGTTGAACCGTGGTTTGCAGCAATTGGTACGAGACCTGAATGGCCTGTACAAAAACGAACCGGCGCTTTACAACAAGAATTTCGAGCCTTCGGGATTTGAATGGATCGATTTCAACGATTCCGCCAATTGCGTTCTTTCCTGGATCCGGAAGGGTAATTCAGAAAATGAACAGCTTGTATTTATCGCCAATTTTACGCCGGTTGTGCGCGAACAATACCGCATCGGAATGCCGCGGGGAGGAAGTTACCGGGAGATATTTAATTCAGACAATCCGAAATATGGTGGCAGTGGAATTGTTCACGAGCACGTTGAAACGACAAATGTTCCATTTCATGGACGCGAACATTCTGTGCTGTTGAAGCTTCCACCGTTGGCTGTTGTGGTTTTGAAAGCAGAAGGTCCTGGTCGAGTGTAGTCGAAACCAAGCCAGAGGAAATACTCATTAATCCCAATCACGCAATCACTATCTTGGCGCGGGATTTGTCAATGGCATCGCCGAATTAAATACTCCGTACAACTTGAAAAAATTATTGTCGCTCATTTTCTTCGGAATGGCCTTATCTTCATATGTTTTGGCGCAGGAAAACCGGACGATTTCTGGCCGTGTGACCGACCAACAAAATGGAATTTCCTTACCGGGAGCAAGTGCAGTTTTATTAAATCCGGCAGATTCTTCGTTGATCCGTGGAACAACCACCGATGCAGAAGGTGAATTTTTGTTCACCGCAGTAGAACCACAATCTCATTTGTTGCGCTTGAGTTTTATCGGTTATCATCCGGTTTATTTAACAGCAGATGCCAGCGAATCTTCGGTAGCATTGGGCGACGTAAATCTGCAGATTTCATCCGTAGCGCTGCAGACCTATACCGTTGAAGAAAGCATTCACCAGAGCACACAAATGGGAGATACAACGCAATTCAATGCCGGCGCTTTTAAAGTCAATCCAGACGCAAACACCGAAGATCTGATTCAAAAAATGGCGGGAATCACCATCCTCGACGGGCAGATTCAAGCGCAGGGAGAAGATGTGAAACGCGTTACTGTAGACGGAAAAACATTTTTTGGTGAAGATGCCAAAGCAACCTTGCGAAATATGCCGGCAGAAGCGGTGGACAAAATTCAGGTTTTCGATTACCGCAGCGATCAATCTCAATTCACCGGTTTCGATGATGGGGAAGAAGGGAAAACCGTCAATATTGTCACCAAACCAGAGTTTCGAAACGGAACTTTTGGTAGGGTGTATGCCGGCTATGGCGACGCCGGGCGATATAAAGCAGGTGGGAATGTCAATTTTTTTAACGATGCACGACGCATCACGCTGTTGTTTCAAACCAACAATGTCAACGAGCAGAATTTTGCTGCTGACGATCTTTCCGGAGTAGCCGGAGCATCGGGCAGGGGCCGTGGTCGCGGAGGCCGTGGAGGCGGTACCGGTAATTTCTCGGTCGGAGCGCGCGATGGAATTGCCAACACAGTGGCCGGCGGAATCAACTTCACCGACGAATGGGGAAAGAACACCAAAATTAACGCGAGCTATTTTTTCAATCGCAGCGATCGGACGGTACTGAACAACCGGTTTCGCGAGTTTGTGCTCGACGACTCGGATGGACTGGTATATGAAGAATCAGAAGAATTGCACGAGCTAAACAATCAGCATCGTTTCAATATGCGCCTGGAACACGATATCGATTCGATGAATTCCATCATATTCACTCCTCAGGTAAACTACAACACCAGTTCCGGCAACAGTCTCATGTTCGGAGCTAATTTAGATGACACCGGATTACTAAACACTACCGATAGGCGGTTTGAAACTACTTATGAATCGTTGAATTTTTCGGCTCCGTTGCTTTTTCAGCACAAATTCAAATTGCCTCGCAGAACAATCTCTGTACAACTCACTCCTTCGTATTCCACCGAAAACGGTGAAAGTTGGTTGATTTCTGAAAACCGGTTCTTCGAGGACAGTTTGTATGTGGATAGTCTCGACCAGGAAGGAACGTTGGATGCCGCAGGTTATCGGCTCGGCTCTTCGGTTTCCTATACCGAACCCATGGGTGAAAAGGGAATGCTGCAACTTAACTGGCGCGCGAATTATAATTATGACGATTCGCGGAACGAAACCTTTAGTTTTAATCCTGCCACCGATGCTTACGATCTTCGCGACAGTGTGTTGAACAACGTTTTTGAAAACACTTACCACACCCAACAACTCGGAACCGAATACCGGCACAACTGGGAAAAGCTGCAAATATCACTCGGACTTTCCTATCAATGGGCAGAGCTGTCAACAGATCAGCAATTTCCCGTGGAGATTTCTGGTTTACAGAATTTCCGAGCCTTGCTGCCCAATGCGCGCATTACGTACAAGTTTACCGACAAGAAAAACCTGCGGGTGTTTTACCGGGCGCGGAATAATCCTCCGTCCATCCGGCAGTTACAGAATGTGGTGGACAACAGCAATCCGGTGCGGCTGTCTATTGGAAATCCGGATTTAAAACAGGACTACCGGCACAGTATGTTCATGCGTTATTCTGCATCGAACGTAGAAAAATCGACCACCTTTTTTGTCGGGGGAGGATTCTCGTACACGGATAATTACATTGGCAATTCCACGATTGTTGCCAATACCGACACAATGCTCAGCAGTGGAGTATTTCTTCCGCGCGGCGGGCAGCTCGTGATGCCGGTAAATCTGGATGGCCAACTGAGTTTGCGCAGTTTTGCGTCGTATGGTATTCCGGTTGGTTTATTGAAATCAAATCTCAATCTGGACATGTCTTTCCGGTATTCGCGCACCCCGGGATTGATCAACGGAGAACTCAATACCGCTGAAACTCCGGCTGCCGGATTTGGCGTAACATTGGGCAGCAACATCAGCGAAAAAGTCGACTTTACGATCAGCTCCAATACATCGTACAATTGGGTTTTCAATACGCTGCAAAGCAATCTGAACGATCGTTACCTCAATCAGTCGACCCGCATAAATGCTGATTTCATTCTCTGGAAAGGACTTGTGTTCAGCATCTCGGCCAATCACAAATACTTCTCGGGACTTTCGGAAGGATTCAACCAGAATTTTGTGCTGCTCAACAGCGGTTTGGGATACAAGTTCCTGAAGAACAACCAGGCCGAATTGCGGCTACAGGCCTATGACTTGCTCGGTGCCAACACGAGCGTGCAGCGAAACGTCACCGACGTGTATATCGAAGACGCCGAAACCAATGTGCTGCAGCGTTACTTTATGCTGACGTTTACTTATAATTTGAGGGGTTTTCGGGGAGGGAAGTAGAGGAGAAAACGAATTCTCTCACTCCTTAATACACCGCACACAAATTCCGCTCTTAGGGCTGGTCGTAATCAGCCACATATTTTTGTACATACTATAAGTGCGGTGGGCAGCGAGAGATTCCATGGCTGGAGAGAAGGCCGGATCAAAAATCCAGAGATTGCCGTTTAGGCCCATACCTCCAAATTCACCCGTTTCGTCCAGAAATCCACTGGGTTCGGCAGAGAAGTTGCTGATGTTGCTGGCTCCGAGGTTGGGCGCAACCCACAACCCTGTACCATCTGCTGTGGTTCCCGTAGATTTCAGCATTCCGCCGGCTATGTCATCAAAATGGTTGGCTTCCGGGTCGAGATGCATTTTTAACGTATTAAAATCCGTAGAATCCGGTATTCGCCAGCCATCGGGACACAAGCCACGAGGATCGTGAACAGCAAAGGCATTGTAGTAATAACCAAATATTTCTTTGTGTTGTGCGTCATTGTCATAATCACTTCTGGCTCCAGAAGATAGCGCAGCCCAGCTTTCATCATCGGCCTCCAGC
>CALDPJ010000211.1 GCA_937911795.1 uncultured Flavobacteriales bacterium
GCGAGGCGCGAAGCACGCCCTGTTCGCCGAGCTCGGCGCGCACTTCGCCGTCCGCCACCGAGCTCGAGGAGCGCATGGTGGAGGTCGAGGTCCAGCAGTCCCTCCCCCTGGACAACATGATGATGCCGGCGGGCGGCATGGAGCCGATGGATTTCAACGTGACGCTGCACGCAATGACGGATGACGGCTGTACTGAATCTGTTCAGGAGGTAATCACTGTATATCCCGAAGTAACTGCTGAATTTGAAATCCCCCCTGCAGCATGTGCCCAGGGTGCAATTACATTCAACAATCATTCTTCCAACGCCAATAGCTATGAATGGAATTTTGGAGATGGTTTTATAAATCTGGCGGATTCGCCCGATCATAGTTATTTTGGTGGCGGAGCAGATTCTGTAGTTTATCAGGTAACGCTGGTTGCGAATTCTGCCTTCGGATGTACCGATACAGCAACTCAGGAAATTATTATTCATCCTCAACCAATTGCTGAATTTAGTGTAACAACGCTCAATGGGTGTGGCCCGCTGGATGTGGGAATTAACAACAACTCGCAAAATGCCACCATTTACAACTGGCAATATGGCGACAATACCGGATCTCAGTCTGCCGATGATCTGCATTATCACGTGTACAGCAATAACTCAACGGATCTGGTAACCTACAACCTGACACTCGAAGCTTCCAATGATTTTGGATGTACAGATACAGACGCGAAAAATATATCCGTATTTCCGGATGTCATTGCAGATTTCACTGTTACACCAGAAGGTTGTACACCCTTTTCACCTGTAGTTGAAAACACTTCGGTGGGTGCCATGGCCTACCAGTGGGATTTCGGTAACGGACAGATGAGCAACGGCCAAAATCCGGCTATTACGCTGGTAAATGATTCACTGACAGATCAGACATTTGATATTGCACTGGTTGTAGAGAATCAATATGGTTGTACAGATTCTTTGATTCAGTCGGTATTGGTGCATCCCACTCCGCACATGGAGTTCGAAGTGGTAGAAATTGAGAACTGCGCTCCGTTTATTGCCACCTTCAACAATCTTTCTTTGGGTGCAGAGAGTTATCAATGGACTTTCGGAGATGGTCAACTTTCATCCAGCGATGAATCAACGGTTACCCATACCTACGAGAACAACACCACCAATACTCAGATTATTCCCGTTACCCTGTGGGGAGTCAATAACTTTGGGTGTTCAGATTCGGTGACGACAACCATAGAAATTCTGCCCAATATATACGCTCTTTTTACCGGCGATAGTTTGGGGTGTAGTCCGTTGGAAACAACATTGGTCAATGAATCAGAAGGGTTTGCTACAAGTGCATGGTTTCTCGATGGTGAGTGGTACTCTGATCAGAATAATCCATCACTCGAGTTGCTGAACAACACAGACGCAAATATCACCTACGAAGTGATGCTCGTAGCCGAAAACTTTATGGGCTGTACCGATACCATTGTTAAGCCATTTACCGTGTTGTCATCGCCACTGGCCCAATTCGACGCCACACCCGAATCTCAGGTATTTCCTGAAGCCACGGTAGACATTACCAACAACAGTATTTCGGACGGTGCTTATCACCACTGGGATTTTGGAAACGGTGTTACTTCGACTTTCTACAATCCCGGCACGATTACTTATACACAAGAGGGCATATTTACTATTTCTCTAACTGTTACAAGTGAAGAAGGTTGTGAAACAATTATAGAAAAGGATATTAATATTGGTGTCAATAAATTTGTTCTACCAATACCTGATACATTATGCATCGGGCTTACCTATTTTCTTCCTAACACCAGTACGGGGACTTTTTTTCAATGGCAATTTCCAGGAAATCATTTTGGTTCTGCATCAAGTGCTAGAAATCCGCGAGTACAATATAGAACTGGAGGTTGGAAGAATATTTCTTTAAGAATTGGAAATAATCCTCAATGTAGAAAGGATACAACATTAATGATATTTATAGAGGATCCGTTGGCTTCTTTCACTTTTGATCCAATAGTTGCTTGTGAAGATCCTATGTTGATAAACTTATCTGCTGATTCATTGTCCTATAAAGAATTTTATTGGAATAAATCACTTGAAGATTCAGGACCACAGGTCGTTTTAGAAGTAAAAGCGAAGGATAGACGGGATTCCTTACATATGAATTTCATCGACACAGTTTTTTTAGAATTGATAGCAGAAACGTTCGCCGGTTGTAGAGATACTATTGTAGATACTGCCTATCATCATCGACCGGATGCTTATTTCCTAAGTTCGGAAACTCGGGGATGTGCTCCTTTAGTAGTAAACTTTGAAGAGACATCGCTAACTCACACTCCGGTGGTATATCGGAAGTGGTTGTATGGCGATGGAACCGAAGAAGAGATCCCGGGATCTGCCACCACGAGTCATACATATACTGAACCCGGGGAATATATTGCAAAACTCATAATTGAAAATGCTGACGGCTGTAGAGATACTTCTGTTGGAATGTGGATTTATGTGGGCAGTCCTATAGAACCGGAATTTGATTTAGATAAAACAGAGATTTGTATTGGAGATACAATAAGTGTGGAGTTTTTTAATGATGATCCGAGGATTGAAGATTTTCATTTAACCACTGATGACGGACGATTCCAACATTGTTGGACGGAAAAGACGGCAACACATGTATTTGATACTGAGCCGGGATTATTTGATGTTAAAGCACATGTGGTTTATAATGGTTGTTATGGTGAAATAGTCTATGAGGATCATATTTTAGTGAAGGGGGCTAAAGCAAATATTGGTTTTAAAACCAATTGTGAAAAACCCTTAGAGGTAGACTTTACTTCCAAGAGCATTGATGCAACGAATGTTTTTTGGCGTATTGAAGATGTGGAATATACCGAAGAGGAATTCAGACATACTTTTAATTCTACAGGTGATTATTTGGTTTATCTTGAAGCTGCAAATTTAGCCAGTGGTTGTGATGCTACTCTTGATTCTCAATTGGTTTTAATTCGTGAAATTCAAGTAGTATTAGAAGGTCCTGACACATTATGTACCGATATATCTTATGTTTGGTCAGGTGCCAATTCTATTGATGTGGATCGAGAATGCACTAAAGGATATCTTTGGAAATATAGCTTTGATAGACCTAGAGAAACAAATTTATCAGAAAATTTTGCTCTTTTTGATTCTAGTTTTTCTAAGCCGAATAATCTTCATTGGATCGAACTAATTGTTGAAGATACAAATGGTTGTCGAGATACAACAAGAAAAGATATTGTCATCTATGATATGGAACCTGATTTTGATTTAAGTGACCTAGATATTTGCTTTCCGACGGAAGTTACCTTTAATGATAAAAGTATGAGTGACACTACAATTGTGGAATGGAATTGGTTTAATGGCAGTAACAATCCAAATATGACACATCTTTTTGATGAACCATTTGACACTCCCCCCGATTTTTTGGCTACTTTAGAAATAATCGATGCTGTTGGGTGTAGAAAAACAATTGATACAATAATTAGTTCTTATGTACCTAGGTCTACTATATCATTAAATCCGGGAAATACTATATGCAGAGGCAATCAGGTTAATTTCAATGCCTCAGATTTTACTTCAAAAGGATCCAATTTAGATTTTCAATGGGATATTGGTGGAATTTTTAGTTCTGACATTCGTAACCCTTTCTTTGTTTTTAATGAAACCGGTGAATA
This sequence comes from uncultured Flavobacteriales bacterium, assembly GCA_937911795.1. Classification (GTDB taxonomy): domain Bacteria; phylum Bacteroidota; class Bacteroidia; order Flavobacteriales_D; family SKUL01; genus SKUL01. The sequence goes on from CALDPJ010000211.1 coordinate 3,701, forward strand.
TCCAATCGAATTAGTATTTACGGAACAAAGCTCAGGTTGTCAGGATACAGCCAGAACTACACTTACTGTTATTGAACAACCTGTCGCTGATTTCACTTCGGATGTCGATGATTTGCCCTTC
>CALDPJ010000212.1 GCA_937911795.1 uncultured Flavobacteriales bacterium
CTGATCTGTCGTGGAAATATGGAGTTTCAGATGTAGAATCAAACGAAGCGGTGATCATGGATCCCAATGAAATCTGGGTAGGTGATCTGGATGAAGGCCTGATCCATTACAAAGTCTCTGCAAATTCCAGGGAAGCAGTTCAACCTGCGGGACCAGCTCATCTTGATGCCTATAAACTTCAGTTTATCGATGAAAGGCTTTTTAAATCCAGCGGATCACCGTCCTCAAATTGGTCGCCAAACTATAACCCGCATGGAACTGAAGTATTTTCCCAGGGTGAGTGGATTACGTATGATTCTGGTAGTGATCCAATTTTTCAGAGTGAAAATATTCGTGACCTAATGGTGGTTGCGGTTGATCCGGATGATCCTGCCCATTGGTTTGTAGGAACATGGTACAGCGGAATTCTTGAATATCGGAATGGTGAGTTGGTGCATCGATACCATGAAGAAAATTCACCCCTCCAGGGAGAAGCGGAAACCGGAGGCAGAGCTGCTGTCGGAGGACTTGCCTTTGATAACGATGGAAACTTATGGGTGTCGAATGGCTATTCTGATACGCCGGTTCTAGCGCTTACTTCCGAAGGAGAATGGCATGCATTTTCACCGAATGCTGTGGGTGGTCAGGGTTCTTCATTGTACAGCGACATGCTGATAGACCAGTCGGGGTATAAATGGTTGGTCCGTCCTCGCGGACATGGGGTGGTGGTATACAATCACAATGGCACGCTTGAAGATGCTACAGACGATGCAGCGGTAGCTTTAACCAATGAAGTCGGGAAAGGGAATTTACCGACTATGGATATTTATTCAATTGCTGAAGATCTGAACGGAGAAATCTGGATCGGTACTGGTGAGGGGATTGCAGTTGTTTATTCCCCGGGCAGTATTTTTTCGGGGGGAGATTATGACGCACAGCGAATACTATTGGAACAGGATGGCAACCTTCAGGTGCTCCTTGAAACTGAACAAGTAAGAAGTATTGCGGTGGATGGTGCTAACAGAAAATGGCTGGGTACAGCAGGCTCAGGTTTGTTTTTGATGTCTGCGGATGGTACAGAGCAAATTCATCATTTTACGACCAGCAATAGTCCGCTTCCTTCCGATGTCATTCAAAGCATTGCAATTGATGGTGCAACCGGTGAAGTATTCATCGGTACCGATAATGGTGTAGTTTCCTACAGAAGCACCGCAACCGATGGGGCAGCCAGTAACGAATGCGCCAAAGTTTTTCCGAATCCTGTGCGCGAGAATTATCACGGGCCAGTTGCCATCACCGGACTGGAAAGAAATACCAATGTGAAAATTACGGATGTCGCCGGAAATCTGGTTTTTGAAACCACTTCCGAAGGCGGCCAGGCCATCTGGAACGCCCAGAATTTTATGGGTAATAGAGTTACTACAGGCGTGTATACGGCTCTATGCACCGCACCCGAAGGCAATTCAAAATGTGTAGCCAAAATTATGGTGGTTCGGTAGTCGGATGAAAACACATTCTAAAGGAGTCGTTCTTCGTTCAATTGATTACTCCGATACTAGCGCAATTGTTAAGATTTTCACACACAACCATGGGTTGCGATCTTTCCTGATTCGGGGGGTTAAAGGCAAGCGCAAAAAAACGGCTTACTTACAACCGCTCAGTCTGATCGAGATCGAATATCACCTGCACGAACGAAAAGAATTGCTGGTCGCCGGAAACATCCGTTTTCTTGAAAGCTATCACAGCATTCCTGTGCACCCGCACAAAAGATTGGTGGGACTTTTTCTTGCGGAAGTGCTCGGCGAAGTTGTCAAAAGCGATCATTTGGATGAACCACTGTTCGATTACATTCACTCGCACCTCTTGTTGTTCGATCTGGAGGAATGGAATGCTAATTTTCACTTGTACTTCCTGGCCGGCATGACGCGGTATCTTGGGTTTTATCCATTGCTCACAGAATCACCGGGGTATTTTGATCTGGAAAATGGTGCGTTTCTGCCGGCTTCGGGTATTCATACCGGAAAAGCCATCGAAACTGAATATCTGTATCGTATGTTTACCGCCTCCTGGGAAGACCTAAAAACCTTGAAAATGAATCGGGAAGTCCGGAATAAATTAACACAGTTGATGATTCAGTATTTTGAATCTCATTCGGCAGGAATGCGAAAACTGAAATCGCTGGACGTATTGACGGAGGTAATAAACGAATAAGTAGATGACGCTCTGGCTTCCGAAGTTCAACCAATTGTTTTTATTTTACAGGACCATAAAAGAACAAAATGAACCATCTCGGCATTGTAATACTTTCAGTCAGTACAGCTATGTTTGCCGCCTGTACACCAGAAGAGTCAACAACAAATAATATCCCGGAAGAAATGAAACCGCCCATCGCCCTAATACAGCCTGAAACTCTCATAACACACAATGACTCCCGCATTGATGAGTATTTCTGGATGCGGCTTTCTGACGAACAGAAAGATGAGGGTGATAAAAATCCCCAGACCAAAGAAGTACTGGAGTACCTGCGCGCTGAGAATTCCTATACCGAAGCGGTGATGAAATCTACCGAAACGCTGCAGGAAGAATTGTATGACGAAATGATTGCACGGCTGGATCCCACTGACCAGTCGGTTCCTTATCTGTACAATGGCTATTACTATTATTCCCGGTACGAAGATGGGGCAGAATATCCATTGCATTGTCGAAAAGCTGGTAATTTAAGTGCGCCCGAAGAGATTATGATCGATGAAACAGCGCTGGCTGAAGGGCACGATTATTATGACATCAGCGGCGCCAGCATCAGTAAAGACAACCAATTGGTGGCTTTTGGCGAAGACACCCTCAGCCGAAGGATTTACACCATTCGTTTTAAGAATCTTGAAACCGGAGAATGGTTGCAGGATCAGATTCCCGGAACCAGCGGCAACGTGGTGTGGGCAAACGATAACAAGACCGTTTTTTATACCATTCGGGATAAAGCATTAAGGGCATTTAAAATTTTCAGACACACACTCGGTTCACCGGTTGAACAGGATGTTGAGGTGTATCACGAATCAGATGAAACATTCAGGTGCGGAATTTTCAAATCCAAATCCGAAAAATTTCTGATTATCTCGTCCAATTCTACTGTTTCCGATGAGTTTTTGATTTTGGATGCCGATAATCCCACAGGTGACTGGAAGGTTTTTCATCCGCGTGAACGTGGATTGGAATACCAAATTGATCATCTGGGTGACTATTTCTATGTTCTCACCAATTGGGATGCGCAAAATTTCAGATTGATGAAAGCTACTGCCGATCAAACCCAAAAGGAGAATTGGCAGGAAGTTATTCCTCACCGCGAGGATGCTTTGATAGAAGAAATTGAATTATTCCGCGATTATCTCGTTGTGCAGGAAAGAACAGAAGGGTTGGCCAAAGTGCGTGTGATACCCTGGTCAGGTGATGGAGATCATTATATTGAATTTGATGATGAAACCTATGTCTCAGGTATCGGAACCAATAAAGAGGTTAATACCGACATCCTGAGGATTGGCTACAGTTCGTTGGTTACGCCGGGCTCAGTGTACGATTATAATATGAAGGACCGGACACTCGAGCTGATGAAACAACAAAAGATTATGACCGGATACAATGCCGAGGAATATCATTCGGAACGACATTGGGTAACAGCCTCTGATGGCGTTAAAGTGCCGGTTTCATTGGTGTACAAAAAGAGTCATTTCAAGAAAGACGGTTCCATGCCGTTGTTGCTGTACGCTTATGGTTCCTATGGACATAGCACAGATCCGTATTTCCGAACTACCATTTTAAGTTTGCTTGACCGGGGATTTGTTTTTGC
>CALDPJ010000213.1 GCA_937911795.1 uncultured Flavobacteriales bacterium
TGGAGGAAGCCGAAAAGAGAGCTAAAATTCAATCGGATCCTCTCCACCGCCAAAACCATTTTTGAGCGCGATGACGAAGTGGTGGCAGTGTATGAAGATGTCAGCCCGGAAGAAAATCCGAATTTTTCGCTGCGCTGATGTTGCGAAAAGCCACTCGGTACAAAAACTTAAAATTGGGTCACTTCGCAGGGATTCCTGATCTTTGCAGCCCTTGTTAAACATAACTGGATGAACATGAAATTGAAAAATTATGCAGCCGGAAAATGGGTAGAAGGCGATGGCGAAGGCCAGCCGCTCTACAACGCCATCACCGGTGAACAAATAGCAACCGCAAGCACAAAAGGAATTTCTTTTGAGGAAATGTTGCACTACGGACGCACCGTCGGAAGCCCCGCCTTGCGAAAAATGACTTTTCAGGAACGCGGCAGAATGCTGAAAGCCCTGGCGCTGCACCTTGTCGAGCTGAAAAATAAGTACTACAAGCTGAGCTACGCCACAGGAGCAACAAAAACGGATAGCTGGATAGACATCGAAGGTGGAATCGGCAATCTTTTCGCCTATGCCAGTTTGCGCAAACAGTTCCCGAACCAGACGTTTTATGTGGACGGCGATGCCGCTGCTTTGTCAAAGGGCGGTTCGTTTATCGGGCACCACATTATGGTTCCGCGCGAAGGTGTAGCCATTCACATCAATGCGTTCAACTTCCCGATCTGGGGAATGCTCGAGAAAATTGCGGTGAATCTGCTTGCAGGAATGCCGGCCGTTGTAAAACCCGCTACACTCACCTCCTACCTCACCGAACTGATGGTTCAGGATATTATCGCTTCCAAAATACTGCCCGAGGGCGCTTTGCAGTTGCTCTGCGGATCGGCCAACGGAATTCTCGATCACGCGCAGTCTCAAGACATTGTCACCTTCACCGGATCGGCTACAACCGGAAGGATGCTCAAGTCGCCCCCCCGTTTGCTCGAAGAATCGGTACCTTTTAATATGGAAGCCGATTCGCTAAACGCTGCGGTTCTTGGATCGGACGCAAAACCCGGAACCGAGGAGTTCGATCTTTTCATTAAAGAAGTCAGAAAGGAAATGACCGTAAAATGTGGCCAGAAATGTACGGCCATTCGTCGCATCATCGTTCCCGAAAATTTAATTGAAGATGTGCAGGTGGCCCTTTCGGCTGCGTTGCAAAAAACCACCATTGGCGATCCACAGGTTGAAGGCGTTCGAATGGGCGCCCTGGCCGGTAAAGAGCAGTTGAAAGAAGTAATGGAGAAACTCGCTCAGCTGAAAGAACACAGCGAGGTGGTTTATGGTGACGAGGCACTGAAGGAAGTAATGGGCGCCGATGTCAACAAAGGAGCCTTTATGTCGCCGGTTTTGCTGCGCAACAATGCTCCGTTTCAGAAACTCGGAACCCACGAACTCGAAGCTTTCGGACCCGTTTCGACCATCATGCCTTACAAGGATATCGACGAAGCGGTGCAACTGGCGAAACTGGGTAAGGGTTCGCTGGTTTGTTCCATCACTACCGCCGACGATTTGCTGGCGCGTGAGTTTACGATCAACGCAGCTTCTCACCACGGACGAATTCTGGTGCTGAACCGGCATTGTGCGAAGGAATCCACGGGTCATGGTTCACCGATGCCGCTGCTCGTTCACGGTGGCCCCGGTCGTGCCGGAGGTGGCGAAGAAATGGGCGGCAAACGCGGCGTGTTGCACTACATGCAGCGCACAGCTGTGCAAGGGTCTCCCACTACGATTACAGAAATTACTCAGGTGTTTCAAAACGGAGCCGAACGACGAGAAAGCGAAGTGCATTTGTTTCGCAAACATTTCGAGGAACTGGAAGTTGGTGATTCTATTACAACCGCGAAACACACTGTTACCGAATCTGATATCAGCAACTTTGCGAACGTCAGCGGCGATAACTTTTATGCCCACGTAGATGCCACTTCACTGGACGGAACCATTTTCGAACAGCGGGTTGCACACGGTTATTTTGTGTTGTCGAAAGCCGCGGGTTTGTTCGTGGATCCGAAAAAGGGGCCGGTTTTGCTCAACTACGGAATCGATGAATGTCGGTTTACGAAGCCGGTTTATCCGGGAATGACGATCGGAGTGAAATTCACCGTGAAAGAAAAAATCGATCAGGAGAAACGATCGGAAGATGACATCGCAAAAGGAATTGTACGGTTTCTTGTAGACGTTTATGACGAAACCGGCGAAACCGTTGCGCTGGCCACCATTCTGACGATGGTGAAAAAATTAAAGGACGAGTAATAAAAAAAGCATTAAACATACATGGCTACAGAAGCAAAAGACCAGGGACACGTTAGTCTCCAGACAGAAAACGGCATTGCCACCATTGAATTTTTTCACCCGCTGAGCAATTCCCTGCCGGGGAAGTTGCTGAACAAGCTCGCAGATACCATTTCTTCGTTCAACGACAACCATGAGGTCAAGGTGTTGATTTTGCGATCCGGCGGTGACCGTGCATTTTGTGCGGGTGCCAGTTTTGACGAGCTCGCCTCTATTGAGGATCTCGAAACCGGAAAGGAATTCTTTTCGGGATTTGCGAAGGTGATCAACGCCTGCCGCAAAAGTCACAAACTGATCATCGGACGCGTGCAGGGAAAAGCCGTGGGTGGCGGTGTTGGTGTCGCTTCGGCAGTAGATTATTGCTTCGCTACGAAACACGCTTCTGTGAAGTTGAGTGAACTGGCAGTAGGCATCGGACCGTTTGTGGTGGGTCCCGCGGTGGCACGCAAAATTGGTGATGCAGCCATGAGTCAACTCGCGATCGACGCCACCGGATGGAAATCTGCAGAGTGGGCGCGCCAGAAAGGTTTATATGCGGAAATCTTCGACGATGTTCAACGGATGGATGAAGCCGTAAACGCATTGGCGAATAAATTGTCGAAGAGCAATCCGGAGGCCATGTTGCTGCTTAAAAGAACATTCTGGGAAGGCACCGAAAACTGGGATTCAAGACTCGCCGAACGTGCGGCTATGAGCGGAAAACTGGTGCTTTCGGATTTTACTAAAAATGCAATTGCGGAATTTAAGAAAGGAAACCGGTGATTTTGAGTGAGGAGATATGAGATTGGGGGTGATGAGTGATGAGTGATGAGTTATGAATTATGAATTATGAGTGGTCGGTTCACCGTTCACCGTTCACCGTTTACCGTTCACCTAAACACCATTCACCGTTCACCGTTTACCGTTCACCGTTCACCTAAACACCGTTCACCCAATCACCCTTCACGATTCTCTGACTCTTCTTTTTGAGATTCGGCGTGATGAAATGAGCCGACCATAGCAGTGGCGAGAAAGGCGTAAGAAATCAGCACAGAATACGGTCCTTTGTTTTTGCTCCAGCTGAGATCGCTGTAATCAATGAAAAACAGTATGATGGCAAAGGAAATGGCCGAAAAAATGCCGATCGCGATTCTGATTTTTTGCTGATCCATAGAAAAACTTTAAGGCCGCAAGATAAGACATTTATACCCAAAACATGCATTGGCTTTTAGCCAATTGCATATTCGATAAAGAGAATCAATCTTTTACAGATTGCTTCGCTGCACTGAAAAAGGGATTCTCTAGATCGGGGTTACCCCAACTAATGCAAGCAGTTCGGAGCTCTTCGCTCCTCCTATTGCATAATTTTGGTTAAAGGAAACTGGTGTGTGCGCTGTCAGTTCGCTCCCAACAACGGGATTGAGCCGTCAGGACCTGATCAGCTTCAGGTTAAATTCTACCCATACGGCATCTTTTACCTGCACTGCTCCGAATAACTTCTGAGGCGGCTCCAGTCCGAAATCCGAAAAACGAAACTGTCTCCGTCCCTGCAGATATTTCACATCCTGGCCTTCACTACGAACGGAGCAGGTTACCGGATAAATACTACAACTGCCAGCAAGGGTAATCTCTACTCTTCCGTTGAGCACCCTTTCCTGCGAACTAAAAGTCTCGGGCGTTAAACCCACAAAGCGAATGCTGATTTCAGGAAACTCCACTGCTTTCACCGTCTTCGCGAAATCCTTTGTCATCATAGCATTCTGACAATCGAATCCGGTCGATTTCATAACAATCTCACCGTGAAGAGAACTTTGTCCTTCACGGTGAGTAACTTCTGTCATGATGTCTTCTCCCCGGTAATTAACCGAGTAGCACTGAAATGTATTAACATTGGTCGCTCCGGATATTTCGAGCTGACTGCTGCCCGACACCAACCAGATATTATCGGACGGTTTTACCGGCTCTGTTGCGAGAACAAATACATGTAATATGAGAAGGAAAAGTGTCATTGTATGTTTGTATCAAAGTTAACCAATCCTATCCCTGCATTCAAGCTTAAAAGCTGATTGCGGCCTCTACCACTACTCCACTAAATTCGCCGCCGGCAAATCTACCGGTCCACGCATCACCGTCGTAAGTCTGGTATACATACTCTACTTTGGTAACAATATTTGGCGTTATAAACCATCCACCACCGGCATTGATGCGGTTGATCTGTAACTCATCGGCAGCGCTTTCACGCATTTTTCCAAAAACCGTGTTGTACCGACCACCAACGTAAAACTTTTCGTTTCTGCCAATGCGATAAATCAACTCAGCTGCCAACTGGGTAAATGCACCTTCACTATCCGCAACAGGTTCTGTAAATGACCGATCCCCCATAGCCATTTCGTAAATCCCAAAGAACTCAAGTCCATGAAATTTTATGAATGGGTTGATCTGAAAAGCAGTCAGTTTGGTGAACCTCGCGTTGTAGCGGCCGTCGAAATCAGTTCCTTCTGCTACACCCTCTTCGTTGGGCTCGGTTCG
>CALDPJ010000214.1 GCA_937911795.1 uncultured Flavobacteriales bacterium
AACAGTTTGGAGTAATAAATCAGAAATTCGAAAAAGTCACTCGCCAACCTTGATAGACTCGATCACGGGGTTAGCCCGTTTTAATTTCGTCAGCGCTGCAATCATTCTCCAATAATACCCATTTCCATTACAAGTTCCGGTTGTTCCTCACCGGCAAGCGCATTTAGCTTATGCCGCAAATGTATACCCACACGATGCAGGTTCTCAATTAGCGAATCAAGAATCCCTTCGGCCTCCGCTAAATTCCGTATCGGAATACGGAATATTTTGACAGGGTAAGTTGTCAGTACGTCGATCATTCCTACAATCGGCCCACATAACGCTTCAATTCTCGCTGATTGAAAAATGGAATATCGCGTATCGCGATATGCGATGAAAAATCTCAAAGTATTGTAAAACAAGAAGTATATGCTTATTATTGCATATCGCAATATCAAATAGCTATGAATAAAAAAGCCATTCCCGTTATGCGGCCTCAGGATGTGGTAGTCCTGCTAAAACTTGTACAGGTTCAAGGTACATCCTGGACACAATTATCGCTGTCCCGGGATTTGTTCATGAGCCAATCGGAGATCAGCGCGTCGATTGCCAGGTCCTCATATGGTCGATTGATTTTTGATAAAGGAAACGTGGTGCAGCGCCAGGCATTGGTGGATTTTATCCAATTTGGGTTGCCTTATGTGTTTCCTCAGCAACCAGGTAAGGTGCAACGCGGGTTTCCCACAGCGCATAGCGCCGCACCTCTTTCAGAGGAGATAGTGAGTGATGAAAAATATGTTTGGCCATCCGTCAAAGGGACGGCCAGAGGTCACTCAATTTTGCCCCTCTATCCATCTGTTGTGCAGTTCATACCTTCAGATCCTCAGCTGTATGAGTCGCTGGCACTGGTAGATGCGGTTAGAGTTGGGCGTGCCCGTGAGCGCAATCTGTCCATGGAAATACTCAAAAGCCGGTTGATGTGAAAAACACATTGATCTATCGCTTAGCAACAGTGAAAGTGGCCAAAGCCCTCGGAGACCTATGTGAAGAAGTGGTGTTTGTGGGTGGAGCGATGGTAAGTCTGTACATTGATGACCCCCAAGCCGAAGATATTCGTCCTACAAAAGATATTGATCTCACCTTTAAAATTACCACCCTCGGAGAATTGGAGCGTATTCGTACTCTGCTCAATCAACGGGGTTTACAGAAGCCGCTGACTCTAGAGTGATTTGTCGTTTTAAATATGATGATTTGTTGGTTGATGTTATGTCCACAAAGGGAATAGGATGGGCTCCAGGAAATCAATGGTTTTTGAATGGATTCGACCAGGCTATTCCTGTTGTTCTGGAAGGTGTTAGAATCAAAATATTGCCACTTCCATATTTTCTCGCGGCCAAGTTTGATGCATTTTTTGACAGAGGTAGTATGGACGCGTATGCAAGTAAGGATTTGGAGGATTTGGTATATCTCTTTATTCATACTTCAGATATCGTGCATCAAATATTAAACGCACCTGAAGATGTTCGACAATATTTAAAGGAAGCTGTACATCGATTGTTGAATGATGCTACTGCAATGGGTGCTATTCCGGGGCATTTGTTTTATGAAAACGCAGAGGAACAGTTTGGGGTAATAAATCAGAAATTCGATGAAATCACTCGCCAGCTTTGATAGACTCGACCATAGGGATAGCCCGCTTAATTTCGTCAGTGCTTCAATCATCCCCGCTAATACCATTTCGTGTTATTGCCAAATCCTTCGGGACCAAATTCCGAAACAGCGTCTCGGAAATCTAAATCGTCAAAACGAAATGTGATCGGAGTGACAACAATATTTTCATATCGTATTCTGAGTTGAAATAAACCTGATGGCCCCAAATAGAATTCCGCATTCAGCGCACTTTACCCAAGGCATTGTCACATCATTTCATCACCACATTAGCACACACCACTCATAATTCGAGCATTCGTAATTCGTAATTGCCTCACTTACTTAAGATAAACCAAGTTCGCTAATGACCACATTCACTCATCACAACATCATTTCATCAAACCATCATCACATTAATCCATCATACAACCCAAGAACCAGCACGCTGAGACTCTTCTCTGCGATCAGAGTGACAACAGTATTTTTCAAATCATATTCTGAATTGAAATAAACCTGTTGGCCCGAAATAGGATTCCGCATTCAGCGTACTTTACCCAAGGCATTATCACATCATTTCATCATCACATTAACTCACACCACCTGAGCTCATCACAACATCATCTCATCGAACCATCATCACATTAGTCCATCATCCAATGCGGAAATGCATAAAGCGGAATATTCGTCAACCAGTCCTCCTCGCGATAGCCGGAAAGGGAAGTGCGATAGCAGTGTACGTCCGTATACTTTTCGTGAAAAACCTGAAGGGACTTGCTTTGTAGATTTTCTGCAGCCTTTACCTCAAGCGGATGGAGCACTCCCTGTGTTTCGAAAAGGAAATCGACCTCTGCCTGACCGCTGTCGTTGGTCCAGTAAAAGGGTGTTCCTACTCCCGTTCCAACTAGCTGCTGGACGACAAATTGCTCGGTGAGTGCGCCTTTAAATTCGCGGAAAAGTTTGTTGCCATCCAGTATAACCCGCGCATCCAGTTCCGCCAGGGCAGCCAGTAATCCCACGTCGTGAAAAAAGAGTTTAAAATGTTTGGTATCCGCATAGGCTTTGATGGGCAGATGAACAGCGGAGGTGCGATAAATGGCGTGCACCAATCCGTAATTCGTCAACCACTCAATCGCTGATTCATATTCACGGGCGCGGGCGCCGGTGCGGATTAATCCGTACACAAACTTTTTGTTTTGTTTTGCCAATTGAGCCACAAATGTGTTCCAGACCTGCCGGATGCGCGGAATAATTTCCTTTGGAGCATGTTTGGAAAAGTCGCGCTCATATGCCTCCAGAATTTGAAGCTGAACGTCCCGGACATCTTGTAAAGATTGTGTTTGAGTATAGGTGTTAACCGCTTCTGGCATACCTCCCACGAAATAATAAGTCTTCAGCAGTGCCACGATCCGGTCGTGAAACACGGATAACAGATCCGTCTCTTTGTCTGAAATGAGCTGGCTTAATTTTTCCTCGCCAACAGCTTGCAGGAACTCTACAAAATTCATGGGGTGAATGTGCTTCAATTCTACTTTCCCCACGGGGAATGAAGTGGTGGTTTTGCTTCCCACGCCCAAAAGTGATCCGGCAGCAACCAGATGAAGGTTGGGTAACTCCTCCTGAAAGTATTTAAGCGCGGTTAGACCTCCGACGGCTTCCTGAATTTCGTCCAGGATGATTAGCGTTTGGCCCATTTCAATCTTTTTACCAGAGAAAACTTCAAGGGCAGACACAATTCTTTGCGGATTATAATCATCCTCAAATATTGTTGCCATCGATTTCTCGCGCTCAAAGTTTAGGTAAATTACCTGTGCAAAATGGTCTTCGCCAAGTTGTTTCATCAACCATGTTTTGCCGACCTGGCGCGGCCCGATCAACACCAACGGTTTTCGGTTTTTCTTCTTCACCCAAGCCACTAAAGAAGTCTGAATACTTCGTTTCATTCTACAAGTTTACACTTTTTCGTACGACTTTTCGTCATTGATACCACTTTTTCGTACGACTTTTTGTAACTCTTGCCACTTTTTGGCAGGACTTTGCACCTCAAAAACTAAAAAACTGTGCAAATTGAAAATGCTGCTTTCAACTTGCACGGCTTTTTTAAATCTCATCACTCCTATCTTCGAATTTAGCGGATCACTAGACGCAATGTATGTTCTTCTCGGTTGTCATCCGACACACGAATCAGGTAGGTTCCCGCTCCGAGTTCCTGTTTGTCCAGCATCAACCGGTCGGTGACATGTTCGTATTGTGCAACGGTGCGTCCGTTTACATCGAGAATGTCGACATTCCAGAACTGCGCGCCCAGTTCCAAAACGGCTATTCCGTCAGTGGGGTTGGGAAATACGGCAAGATCGGGGTGTGTGGTCGCTTCGATGCCGGTGATGGTCATTGAAAACTCCGCAATACATCCGTTGCCATAGCCTACGTTTACACTGTAGAGACCGCCGTCTTCGGTTTCCAGTTGCTGGCTGTTGGCGCCGACAAGAATATTGCCGTTCAGCAACCACTGCCAGCTATCGCCATCGGGTGCGGTGAGTGTTGACCCGTTCTGGACAATCTCACCGGTTGGAGCTTCAGGAAGATTCAGTACGAGCGTTTCACTTTTTTGACAAAGCGGGTTTGAAACTTCAAGGGTAATGGTGGTCTCACCGGCTTCGGGTGTGAACTCCAACACGCTTTCTGTGCTGACGGTCTCGTCATTTACCAACCAGTTATAGTCTTCGATGTAGCCCATTTCCGAAGTCAGGACATAGGGCTGCCCGGCGCAGGCATTACCCGCAGCGCTGAAGTTGGCCAAAATATCGCACGAAAAAATCGTGTGCCAGGTGGTGTTGGTAATGATGGGCGGATTCTCATCAAAATAGATGGCTGCAGAATTGTTGATCACATCGCCCACCGCTACATCTTCGAGCGTTTGAATACTGAAGCGCAGGAATCCATGGCTTTCGGGTTCGTTCGTGGTGCTGTCCGGAAGGTTAATTCCTTCGAAAAGAAACTCAGCAACACCTTCTTCGTGTCGGAAAGAAGTAATCATGTCATGAGAAGACATAATCGGGGTAAAGGTGCTGAGGTCGAATCGATCTGCGTCTATTTCATCAACAACCAAAACGGTTTCTGCCGGAAAGTTTCCGGTGTTTTGGAAACGTACGGTGTATTCGATGGTTTCGCCGGCCAGAATAAAATGCGGTTCGGCATATCCCACCGGATCCGAAAGTTTGTCATTCGGATCAAAAGCACACATAACTTCGTAATCATGCGTCCAGGTGTTGTTGTATACCTCGGCTCCCAAATCATCTACCAGTGTCAGTTCATAATTGACAGAGAGGGTTTCTCCTGCGTAATCAGAACCCGGTCCTTCGATGAAGTTGTTGTAGAATAATAATTCTCCTACGGGATGATCGACGATATTCCAGGTGATGGTTTGTCCATTGATTGACGATGGCGAAAGGCCGGGAAAGTTGTTGTTAAGGGTTGGGGTGAGTAAATCGTCTACTGTTAGCGTAAGGGTTCCGTTCAGAGAACTGGTACCCATATTGGTAATCATCAAACCCGGATTGAAACCACTCGTACAGTGGAGGATTGGATTCCAGAAGTTGGTGTTGATGTCGGTGATTTCGGTTGTACTGCTTGCTCCGAGGTTTATGATTCCTTCGCAATCGGGTGCAAAAACCGGCACATTTACCGAGGAGGGAAGGGGTTCAAATGTGCTGCCGTTGGTAACGAGGCTCATGGATTGCGCATCTTCGGCCGGGTAGCTGAAACTGTAGAATCCATTGGCGTCGGTAAATACAGAAAGTCCGAGTGGTTCGATGGTGATTTCCCGATTGCCAAGAGCAGGCTCGGTAAAACCAGCTCCGGTATCGTACTCGTCGTTGCCGTTGATGTCGAAGTACACATGGCCGCTGATGTTGACATCGCCGGTGAATGCGCAAGAGCCGTCATCGCAGCCTGCCTCCGGGTTGAAGTTGCAGGCGGCCGTTGCGGGCGGCGGCGTTGGCCCAGCCGACACCTATTCCTGCGGCTTTGTGCCCGATACCACCGCTGACCCGGTTAACGGCGCCGACAGCGGCGCCTGCTACAT
>CALDPJ010000215.1 GCA_937911795.1 uncultured Flavobacteriales bacterium
CGACCTCTACGAGTCGTACTACGGCTCGATCCTGGCGGCCATGGCCCTGGCCGCCGCCGGCGTCGCCATCCCCGAGGGCCGCGTCCTTGGCGCCGCCGCCGATCTCGAGGATGGCGCCGTGAATTTTTTGCTGTAGCCGGTCTACAATTTTTTCAAACTCAAATACACGGGCTCCTTTGATCAATATCAGCTCGTCGGCAAAGTCTTTTGCACTTTGCTCAATAAACTTCAGATTTTCGCGGCGCTCCTGATCCAGGTACATATTGTTCGGTATTTAGGTGATTAAAATTACCCCCTTCGGGCCCGCAAAAATAGTAGTTCTGCGCAATTGTTGCCATTCCTCCGGGAGCGACCCGTAATTTTATGATTTGCCTCACACTAAACGTTTGTCTCAATACATTGTTCTGTAATGTATAACTTCGCGGAAATTTCGAATCGGCATGTTCAATAGGATTATTACAGGAATATTTGCTTTGGTATTATCGGTTTCCGTTAGTAGTTGCGGATCCATCATGAAATCAATGGTAGGACAATACAATATTGATTCGGTTGCGCTGGCGCGAAAATGCCAAACCGAAGAGGCGTTGGAGAAGGTGCACCAAAGTCAGGAACATAGCAGTGTAGTTACGCAATCGCAGGGTTTGCTGTTGGAGGTTGTTTATCTGCAGGATTTGGGACGAGCGGAAGAAGCAAAATCGCTCTATCCTCAGATCATCGAAAAATCTCCGTGGATCAACAGTACAAAGGAATTGGAACGCGACGCCAAAAAAGCGTTACAGGATTTAAGGAAAATGCGCAAACAACACGGATACGATCCGGATTGCTCAGACACGACGGCTGCCGAGTAATTAGCGTTTCCAGTGTTTCCGTAGATGATTTAATTTCACCGGAACATTCAGGACCAGCACCAGGTAGAGCAGGAGGTTGAAACCCCAGATTACGGATACATTAAACCAAAGTGTATCGATTTTTTTTCCTGCCCATTTTTTAAATGGAGCGTAAAAATGCGCCCGTCCCCAATTGCTTTCGGGTTCTTTATAAATGTAGTCTGATTTCCGCACCAGCACATCTTCCACGACGCGGATTTTCTGAAGTTCATGCTTATTGAGCAAGTGTTCTTCAAGTTTTTGATTGTGATGGGCTTCTTTGAGCCATTCAAGATTTTCTTCCGCACCCAATTGCTCAATCAGGTTTTTGCTCGTCGCCCGAAGCCGGTCATCGGCTTTTTCCCATATCACGCGGTATTGACGTTCAATTTCCTTCAGCCATGCATCGAGCAAATCAGCCGTCAGTGAGGAGTAATCATCAGAATTGATTTCATCCACCGCACCAAATTTCAGGCTGAAATACTGATTGGTTTCCTCCACCTCGTTGCGCAAAACAGTAAAATGGTTTTCGAGCTGAGCTGGCTTTTCAGGTTCGGTCATCCATTTTTTAATCTGTTGGTTAATTGTCTGCAGTTTCGGCATCCGGAACGAAAACTGATAAAGCGCTTCGTGTTTCTCGAGATCATCCTCAAAAAAATGCCGTTGATAGTCGTTGTGCTTGAATTGTGTAACCGCCAGCGCTTCGTACGCCCAACGGGCTACCATGATATCTGCAATCACAGGAGTTACCTTACCTTGTTTCTCCGGATGTTGCAACGTATCAAAATCAACGATTACTCCACTCAGCAACAACTGCGGAACCACCAGAAATGGTACCAGAATGTAAATGGTGACAACCGATTTAAATGCAGCAGAAATATTGAGTCCCACCAGATTGGCAAATACAAAAGTGGGGAAGAGCACCAGGAAAAAACAGAGGTACATTCCTTCAATTTCGAGCATCAGATTTCCGGTGACGACGAGCAAAATGGATTGCAGCGCCGACAACATCAGCAGGTAAAGAACCTTGCTGTTCAGATAACTCGCCCAACTTAAATTCAAAAACGACTCGCGCTTGAGAATTTTTCGGTCGCGGATAATTTCTTCTGCGCTGATCTGCATGCCCACGAAAATGGCCACCACAATGGTCATAAAAAGATAAGCCGGTAAATTTTTATTGAAGTAAAGCAGATATTCTGTGGGATCGTTTTCAGTGCCGATTGCATAGCGTGTAAAAAAGCCGATAATCAATGCCAACACCGGAGCTTCAAGCAGCGCCACCAACAGAAACGGGCGGTTTCGGATTTTTGCCAGTAAATTCCTTTTCAGGTGAACCCCGAATTGCCGCCATTGCGAAGGAACCTGATAGACTTTTCGTCCGGAAGTTTCTGGTGTCGAAAACTTCCCGTAGCCTTCGGTTTTTAATTCTGTTTTATACAGGTCATACCATTCTTCGGGCGTGCGCACACGTTCTGAAGTAAACCGGCCGAATTCATCTACTTGCCGGGCTTCCAGAATCCGCAGCATCTCATCCGGATCTATTTGAGAATTACCAATTCCTTCTTCTCCCGGTCGGGCAATATAACCGGCCTGCTTCCGGAACCAGGCGGGAGCTTCCATTGCATGCCCCTGATAAAGGGGATAACCAC
>CALDPJ010000216.1 GCA_937911795.1 uncultured Flavobacteriales bacterium
GCGTCTTGACCGTCTGCCAGAAGTTCAACCCCAGGATAGCTATAAGGAGCGCGGAGATCACTTTAAAAAATTAATTCACCAATTCTTAAATCCATAAGCAAGCCATGTCAAATCCACGCTCTTTTACCATACATAAAAGCAAGAAAAGTCTGGTTGACAAGTTGATGACTGCGCGTCAGAGCCTTGTTAAAAACCTGGACACCATGGATCATCGGCTGGAGACCGTTGATGAAATAGCCGGGGTTACTTATATCAACGATTCCAAAGCAACCGGAATTCTCGATACCCGTGACTCATTGAAATGCATCAACAAGCCCATTATCTGGATTGCGTGCTCCACTCCTCACGAACGCGATTATTCGCTGATTGAGAAATACGTGAAGTACAAGATAAAATCCATTGTGGTTTTCGGAAATGAAGGAGACGACATCAAGCATATGTTTGCCGATAAAGTCGACCATTTTGTACGCGTTTCGAATATGTACGAAGCCGTTGCCCAGGCACAGAAAAATTCCTGTGCGGGAGATGTTGTTTTGTTCTCGCCGAGCTGTGCCAGCTTTGGTCTGTTTGCCAACTATGTAGAACGCGGAAACGCATTTAAAAAAGTGGTGGCTCAGCTAACTTGACACGTGTATTAACATATCTCAAAGGCGATCGGGTAATCTGGATGATTGCGCTGATACTGGCTTCGGTATCGTTGCTTTCGGTATACAGTGCAATTTCGTCGTTGGCATATAAACACTACGACGGAAATACATTCTATTACCTCTTTAAGCACGGATTGATGCTTTCTGTGGGTATGTTGATTATGTACTACATTCACCGTGTTAAATTCACCTACTTTTCCCGGATATCACAAATGGCGATTTGGGTTTCGGTGATTTTGCTCGGGCTGACGCTGATTTTTGGAGCCAATATAAACGACGCCAGCCGCTGGTTGCGCATCCCGATCATCAATCAGAATATTCAGCCTTCGGATTTTGCGAAAATTGCGCTGATCACCTACGTGGCCCGCGTCCTTTCTCAAAAGCAGGATACCATCCGGAATTTCCGCGAGGGAGTATTGCCAGTGCTCATCCCGATCGGGTTGATCTGTGGCCTTATTCTGCCAGCCAACTTTTCTACAGCGGTGATTCTTTTCAGCGTATGTCTGGTGTTGATGTTCGTGGGGCGTGTGGCCATCAAACACATTGCACTGGTGGTCGGTGCCGGAGTCGCCGGGTTTGCGTTGTTGCTCCTGCTCTCTGGCGTTTTTCCTGATTTGTTGCCGCGTGCTGAAACCTGGAAAAACCGAATTGTACACTTTCAGGATGCCGACGATGAGGCCAACTACCAGATCGACCACGCTATGATGGCGATTCAGGCGGGCGGTGTGTTTCCAAACGGGCCCGGACACGGAGATTCCCGGAACTATTTGCCGCACCCATATTCCGACATGATTTACGCGTTTATTATTGAGGAGTACGGCTCGATTCTCGGAGGACTGGGAATACTACTGCTGTACCTGATTCTGTTTTTCCGTGCCATCCGAATCGCCGGAAAGTGTGAGAAATCATTTGGCTCATTGATGGTCATCGGTCTCACGTTTTCAATTGTATTTCAGGCGTTGGTAAATATGGCCGTCGCCGTGAAGTTGATTCCCGTCACAGGTCAGCCATTGCCATTGGTGAGTATGGGCGGAACTTCTACCTGGCTCACCTGTCTTGCCCTCGGAATGATCCTCAGCGTGAGTCGCGCGGTGGATATACCCGAAAAAGCCGAACCCAAAACCCGAAAAAAGAGAGATTATGCCGTCGCATAGATACATGATCAGTGGTGGTGGAACCGGGGGACATATCTTCCCGGCCATTGCTATTGCGCATGCTTTGCGCAAGCGGGAAGCGGATGCCGAATTTTTATTTGTCGGCGCAAAAGGGCGTATGGAAATGGAAAAGGTGCCAGCCGCAGGATTTAAAATTGAAGGTCTATGGATCAGCGGTTTGCAACGCCGGCTAACACTTAAAAATGCTCTCTTTCCAGTGAAGGTCATCAGCAGTTTGTTCAAAGCACGAAAGCTGATCAACCAATTCAAACCGCATGTGGTAATTGGCGTTGGTGGGTATGCCAGCGGACCCTTATTGCAGGTTGCTGCAGCCCGTGGAATACCCACACTCATCCAGGAACAAAATTCATTTCCCGGCATCACCAATCGTTTGCTGGGCAAAAAGGTAAACCGCATTTGTGTGGCTTATGAAGGCATGGAACGTTGGTTTCCGAAAGCGAAAATCGCCATCACCGGAAATCCTGTTCGGCAGGAGGTAACACAGATCAACGGTAAAAAAAGTATTGCCCTCGGTCATTTTGGGCTTCAGGAAAACCGAAAAACGTTACTCGTGATCGGTGGAAGTCTAGGTGCCCGAACCATCAATGAAGGCATCGCAGCAGGATTGAAGAAACTAACAGATGCCGGTATTCAGGTGATCTGGCAGACCGGTAAACATTATGAGCAGTCGGCTAAAGAGTGGGTGGAACAGAGCCAGCTGAAAGGTATAGCGGTTCAGGCATTTATTTCAAAAATGGATCTGGCATACGCCGCCGCCGATATAGTGGTGAGCCGGGCAGGGGCGATTTCAATTTCAGAACTGTCTGCCGTGCAAAAACCGGCCATTCTGGTTCCATCACCGAATGTTGCCGAAGATCACCAGACTAAGAATGCCATGGCGCTGGTGAATAATAAGGCTGCTCTGCTGGTGACCGATGCTGAAGCCCCGGTGAAACTCGTGGATGAAGTGGTGGATACCATCAACAATGAACAACTCCTGAAAGAACTCACCACCAATATCGGTAAAATGGCTTTCGAAAATGCTGCCGATGCCATTGCCGCACAGGTAATAGACTTAATTGCGGGTAAATGAATCTGAGCACACTACATAGCGCCTATTTTGTCGGCATTGGCGGTATTGGCATGAGCGCCATTGCACGGTATTTTCATCACCGCAATATTCGGGTGTTTGGCTATGACCGCACGCGCAACAGTATTTGTTCCGACCTGGAAGCATCGGGTATTTCGATCCATTATACCGATGATGCAGATCATATCCCGGCCGCATTTTTCGACGTTCCAAAAGAACGGGCCGTAGTGATTTATACACCCGCGGTTCCTCAAAATCACCGGGGGCTTACCGCATTGAAAGCGCTCGGTTATGAGACGCTGAAAAGATCGGTTGCACTTGGCCAGCTGGTAGCCGAATTTAAGACCATCGCTGTGGCAGGTACGCACGGCAAAACGACCACGACCGGACTCCTCGCTCACGTGCTCCGCTGGAACGACTTGCAGCCCGGGTTTATGGTGGGCGGCGTCATGCGCAACCACAACGTGAGTTACGATGTGGGCCGGCCGCCTTATTTCGTGGTGGAAGGAGACGAGTACGACAGCGCGTACTTCGACAAGCAGCCCAAGATGATGCATTATGCGCCGCATAGCGCCATCATCACGTCGATGGAGTTCGACCACGCTGATATTTACGACGGCTGGGACGATTATCGCGAGGCGTTCCGCCGATTTGCGGCCATTGTGCCGGCTGAGGGCATGCTCGCGCTGAATAGTGATCACGAGGAGGTTCGGGAGCTACGGGAGCATACGCAGGCCCGCGTGCGCTACTTCGGCACGACGGATGAGGCCGATGTCACGGCGCGGAATATTCGCGCGGGAAGCGGGGGCCAGCGCTTCGACCTGATCGTGGATGGCGCGAAGTTTCCGCGGCGGAAAACCAGTCGCAGTTTGAAGGCGAACGGGTTTTTACGAACGCGCGAAATGAATTTTGTGTAGTCACCCTGAGCAAACAGGGTGATGCGTATCA